>CAYUBV010000009.1:2536-24710 GCA_964443035.1 uncultured Tangfeifania sp. | reverse complement strand
TCACCGAACTATTGTATATATCAAATCTAACACATTTATTTGTTGGTATGATTTATTGCAGTTTCACTTTCTTTTAGAAAGGTAATAATCAGCAGGCTAAAATTTAACTAACGTTTTTTTATAACTGAATTTCAATTAAATATCACATACAATTATGGCACCTAACAAACCAAGAGTAATCAAGGATTACAATAAGCTCGACAAAGATTTACAGGAACAAATCAAATTGGTTTACGCCGATGGATTTGCCGACAACCTTATCCACTTTTTCGACAAAAACGGGGCGAAAGTTAGCGCCCTTCCTTTTGAAACCGAAGATAAATATTACATGCTCCGGATGACCGAAAACGAAGCGGTGGAGATTGTGGACGAAGACGAAGACTTCGATGATGAAGGCTTCCTGAAAGACAACGTGAAACAGGATTACGAAGACAAATATGCCGACCTGGATCACGTAGCCGATCAGATAGAGGAAAACGAAAATGATGACTAAATTACTGCAGCAACGCCTTCACTTTTGCCGCAATCTCTTTTCCTTCGGCTTTTCCGGCAAGTTCTTTTGAGGCGATTCCCATCACTTTTCCCATATCTTTCATGGACGAAGCGCCGGTTTTTTCAATAATACCTTTAACAGCCGCCGTTAATTCTTCGTCGCTCATTTTGGCCGGCAGGTAACTTTCGAATACTTTTACCTGTTCCATTTCCTGCTCTGCCAAATCTTCGCGGCCCTGTTCTTGGTATATAACCGCAGAATCGGCGCCCTGTTTTGCCAGTTTCGAAATAATTTTGAGCGACTCCTCTTCGGTTAGTTCCGAGCCGGCGCCTTTGGCTGCCCGGACTTCGAGCATCACTTTTTTGATATTACGCAGCGCTTCCAGTTTTACTTTATCGCGGGCCTTCATGGCCTCTTTCATGTCGTTGTTTATCTGGTCGAAAAGTGCCATAGTTTTTTTATTTTACTGAGTTAATCTACCTGTCCGTGAAGGTAGGAATTTTTATCGGTTAGTTTATTTTCGTTGTTTACGGAATAATTCGACAATTTTTTTTTATACTTCGGGTCGTTCATGCGCATTTGCCGGCGTTTGTAGGCCGGGATGTTTTCCAGCTCATCCAGATCCTCATCCGATGCGGATGAAAAATCCATTTTTGCATTTTCAATGTTTTTCCGGGCTTTATTGGTTTTCGGATAAAGCACCTCAAACTCCATGTCATCGTCAGAAGGTTCTTCTTTTTCATTGAAACTCAAAGTTTTCTGGTCTGAAACAGAATCTGATTTTTTCGCGGAAGATTTTTTCGGAATTTCAGTATTTTCAGGCTCAGCTTCTTCTTTTAAATGGTGTGTCTCCTTTTCCGGTTTCCTGTCGCCGCTAATTTCCGGAATTGAACTGTTTCCAAACCCGGTGGCAATCAGTGTCACCGAAATATCGTCGCCCAGTGTTTCATCTTTCCCGTTCCCCCAAATCAGGTCGGCATCGAAACCAGCCATATTCTGAAGGAAATCAGTAATTTTACCCACTTCATCCATGGTAACTTCCTTGTTTCCGGAAGTGATATTCAGCAAAATATTTCTTGCGCCACGAATATCGTTGTTATTCAGCAACGGAGAATTAAGCGCTATTTCAACCGCTTCAGTTGCCCGGTTTTCGCCATTGGCAACTCCGGTTCCCATAATGGCCAGTCCGCTTTTACGCATCACAGTTTCCACATCGGCAAAATCTACATTAATGTAACCCGGAACAGTAATAATTTCCGCAATACCTTTGGCTGCGGTAGCCAGAATATTGTCGGCTTTCGAAAAAGCTTCCGAAATTCCGAAATCGCCAAACATTTCGCGGATGCGCTCATTGTTGATAACCAGCAAAGCATCTACATGTCCCTCGAGTTCGGCAATCCCGTCAATCGCCTGTTTAATACGCCGTTTTCCTTCGTTGCGGAAAGGAATGGTAACAATGCCAACGGTGAGGTATCCTTCGGCACTGCAGGCTTCGGCAATTACGGGAGCCCCGCCTGTGCCGGTTCCGCCGCCCATTCCGGCAGTTACAAAAACCATTTTGGTGTTTTGCGAAAGCGCCTGTTTTACGTCTTCAATATTTTCAATGGCTGCCTGCTTGCCCACTTCGGGTTTGTTGCCTGCCCCGCGACCTTCGGTAAGTGCAGATCCCAGTTGCACTTTTGTGGGCACCGGACTGGCATCGAGCGCCTGCGCATCGGTATTGCATATTATAAAATCAACATCTCTGATTCCCTGCTTAAACATATGATTTAAGGCATTTCCGCCACCGCCGCCAACGCCTACCACTTTTATCCCGGCATCAGGGTTTTTCGGAAATGAAAAATTTGCCATTTTCTCTGTCATTTTACTGTCTTTTTAAGGTTTAACTCTGCTATTCTTCCAGCGACTGATCTTCGTCTTCGAATAACTTTCCCAATCCAAAATTCTTATAAAACCAGTTGTCGATATTATTTTGGCCAACCGGTTCATCTGCTTTTTCCTTTTTCTTATTCTTCTTTTTCCGTTTTGTTGAAAAAATTGGCTTGTCAGTTATGCTTTTAACTGTTTTTTTCTTCTCAGAAACAGTGTCGGTTCTTCTGTTTTTTTCTGCCTGATTATCTTGCAGAAAATAGTTCTCTTCTGATTCAGCTTCCACTTCAACAGGCTCTTCCTGTTGTTCCTCTTCATGTTTTGCCTGTTCCTGTTCCAGGTTATATTTTTCAGGTTCTTTTTTGGGTTGGAGCAACTGGTTGGGGTTGGTAACAAACCCGGTAGCCAGAATTGTTACACTGATGTCTTCGCCCAACGATTCATCGTAACCGTTTCCCCAGATAATATCGGCATCCTGTCCGGCTCTTTCCTGCAGCACTTCAATGATTTCGCCAATTTCACCAATAGTAATTTCATCTTTTCCCGAAATAATATTAAGCAGAATATTTTGTGTGCCGTAAATATCGTTGCTATCGAGAAGCGGTGATTCCAGTGCCTGGTTGACGGCACTCATTGCGCGTCCTTCACCCGTGGCAGTTCCGGTTCCCATAATAAATACATTGCTGTTGTGCATCACGGTGTGCACATCGGTGTAGTCGATGTTGATATTCCCGTGAAT
This sequence comes from uncultured Tangfeifania sp., assembly GCA_964443035.1. Classification (GTDB taxonomy): domain Bacteria; phylum Bacteroidota; class Bacteroidia; order Bacteroidales; family Prolixibacteraceae; genus Tangfeifania. The sequence goes on along the minus strand of CAYUBV010000009.1, from coordinate 21,609 downwards.
GGTAATGATTTCGGCAACCCCCTTTACTGCAGTCGCCACAATATTGTCTGCTTTTCTGAAGGCCTGCCGCGCGGGCAAATCGCCAAAAATATTGTGCAGCCGCTGGTTGCTCACCACCAGCATACTGTCGACAAATTTTCCCAGTTTTTCAATCCCTTCCATGGCCTGGCCAAAACGCTTTTTTCCTTCAGCGGGCGATGGTACAGTCACAACAGCGATGGTGAGAATATCGAGTTCGCGGGCCAGTTGTGCGATTACAGGAGCCGCCCCGGTCCCGGTTCCGCCACCCATTCCCGCAGTGATAAACAACATTTTTGTGTTTTCATTCAACACCTTTTTAAGGTCTTCGTAATTTTCGCGGGCCGCCTCCTCTCCCATTTGCGGCTGGTTGCCGGCACCACGGCCTTCGGTGAGCGTAACACCCAATTGAATTTTTACCGGTACCGGACTGTTTTCCATGGCCTGGCCATCGGTATTGCAGATGATAAAATCAACACCCGCAATTCCTTCTTCATACATATGACTGACCGCGTTGCAGCCACCCCCACCTACTCCAATCACTTTGATAATGGAGGAGGATGAGGCCAGTGGAAATTGGAAATTTACTAATTCGGTCATATCATTTATTTTTAATTCATTGCTACATCATCGTCGTCGTCAACATAATCGATAACCTTTTGCACAGCTCCCTGAATCCAGGGGGTGAAACCATTCTCTTTTTTCTTCTTTTTGGGCTTTTTCTTTTTCTCTTTTGGCAGCGGATCCACTTTTTCAAGCGCCATTTGAAGCAATCCTAAAACAGTATGAAAATCGGGATGCAGCAGCCCTTCAATTTTTGTAGATGGATGGGTCACTGAAAAGGCCAGTCGCGCATCCATTCCTGTTCTGAATTTCACCAGCGAAACCAGGTTATTTAAAGATGAACTACCACCTGAGAGAACAATTCCCGACCCCAAATCATCGGCAACTCCCGATTTTTCAACCTGAAAAAAAGCGCTGTCTACAATTTCTTCCATCCGTGCCTGGATGATAAACGCCAGGCTTTTAAATGAGATTTCTTTGGGCTCCCAGCCGCTGTGGCCGGGGATGGTTACCACTTTTTGCTCGTCGGCAAAATCGCCAAGGGCCTGTCCGTACTGGGCTTTCAGTTGTTCGGCCCATTTCGGGAGAATGGAACAACCCTCTTTAATATCATTTGTAACCACATTCCCGCCAAACGGAATCACTGCGGTGTGAACCAGGGCGCCTTCGTTGTAAACAGTTAGTTTTGTGGTGCCGGCGCCAATGTCGAGTAAAATAACTCCGAGCTCTTTTTCATCTTCTGTTAAAACACCTTCACCACATGCCAGCGGCGACAGAATCACGTCGCCCAATTCGATGCCGAGTTTATCCAAAACCCGTTCAAAATTGGTTAAATGAATTTCAGGAACTGCAATAATTTTATACGTGGCTTCAATTTTGCCACCGGTAATTCCTGCAGGATTGAAATCTACGGGTTCGTCATCTATTACAAACGACTGAGGCAAAATATGGAGAATTTTAAATCCCTGTTCGATGTTCAGATCTTTGGCTTCATTATACAGTTCATTTACATCGTTTTCGGTTACCACGCCATCGCCGGAAGTCAGCCGCGTTCCATTATATTCATAAATTCTCATGGGCTGCCCGGCAAATGCAACATCTGCCTTTTTAATTTTGCCCTCCACCTGGCTGGTCAAGTCATCTATCACCTGCCCGATGGAAACCGCAGCCTCTTCGATATTAAAAACCACCCCCCGTTTAATTCCTTTGGAAGGCAATTTTGAAGCGGCCAAAATTTCCATTTTCCCCTCGCTGTTTTTTATGCCGGCAAGGGCAGTAATTTTGGATGTGCCTACATCGATCACAACCGATAAATTTGTTTTTGAAGCCATATTATCTTTTTTTTGCAATTACCTGATCATTGTATTTCAAACTCACCATTTTGTATTCATTCCACTTGTTGCGGGTCATTACCTGCTGATAAAAAGCTTTCATGTTTCGCAGTTTTGCAGGATAATTGCCAAGCGATCCCAGCTCAATCAAATGATCGCCAATCAGCGGTGTCAAAATAATGTCGCCGTTTTGTTCCACATGAATTTGCTCGATTTGCGCCTCCCAAAAAGGATTTTTTTCCAGAAACAACACAAAGGGCAGCAACTCTTCTTTGGCAAATTTTTCAGAAAAATACCCAGTGGCTACCAACACATTTGCCGTGTAATTTGCCGAAACCGGAATTTTCTCTCCGCTTTTATCGAGATAATACCGTCCTTCGTCTGACATAATCCGTACTGCCGGCTCCCTGTGCTTTACCCTAACACCCAAAATTCCGCGGTAGCTTACAGTGTCTTTTACAATTACTTTATAAACTTCCGCATTGTAAATTGCCTGGTGCTTCTCCACTTCCGCTTCAATAAAATCGGCATTTATTTGTTCCAGACTTTTACCGATTAGTTGTTCGTCGGCTAAATTAACCAGCCGGGTAATTTCCTCTTTGCTTATTTTGATGAGTTCATTTTCACTGATTTCAATTTCAATGCTGCGGCAGGGAATATTCCTGCTCTCTTTTGCAGAAAAGGCCAGCGTGATTACCAAAAAGGCAACCAGCACAATAAAACCTGCTAATTTCAGCAACTTACGCAACATTTTCTTTTCGCTTTAAAACTTCAATTATATCATTTCCAATTCCGTCAATATTTCCGGCGCCCATTGTAAGTACAATTTCTGTATCGCTGTTTTCCAGAAGCGAGGCAACTTCCTCCTTTTCAACAAAATGCTTGTTTTCATTTTGCATTTTACTGAAAATAATTTCGGAAGTTACTCCCGGAATCGGCTCTTCGCGGGCCGGGTAAACGGGCACCAAAACCGGTTCGTCGAGCAAGTCGAGGCTGGCGGCAAATTCAGCAGCAAAATCACGGGTGCGCGAATACAAATGAGGCTGAAAAATCCCCGTGACTTTCCGGTTCGGATACAGTGCTTTCACAGATGAAATCACGGCTTTCAATTCGGCCGGATGGTGGGCATAATCGTCGATATAAACCTGCCTGTCGCTTTTATATTTCACATCAAACCGGCGCAATACGCCCTGGTAATCGTTCAGTCCGTTTCTAATTTCATCTGCGGAAGCCCCAGCCAGGAATGCAAGCGCAGCCGCACCCACTGCATTTTCCACATTTATCAGTCCCGGGTAGCTGAGCCGGCACCCTGAAATAATTCCACCTGGCGTACGTAAATCAAACTCATAAAATCCGCCCTCGCTGCTTAAATTCAAATTGAGGGTACAAAAATCCGCATCTTCCTGCAGTGCGTAAGAAAATACTTCGGCGTTTGTTTTCTGAACATCCAAATCAACTCCCTTTTTGAGCACCAGTTTTCCGCCCGGTTTTATCTGGGAAATGAATTTTTCAAACGACTCCACTATTTTTCCCTTTTCACCGTAAACATCCAGGTGGTCGGCATCGAGCGAAGTGACCAGTGCAAGTTGCGGATACAAATGCAAAAACGACCGGTCGAATTCATCGGCCTCGGCCACAATCCACTCCGAATTTTCCTGAGGCAACAGCAAATTGCTTTCAAAATTTTTGGAAATGCCCCCCAGAAAAGCCCCGCAACTATTTACGGTTTTTTCAAGAATAACAGCCACCATCGTGCTCACGGTTGTTTTGCCGTGGGTACCGGCTACTGCAATTCCATTTCTTTCGTTACAAACCAGACCGAGGACTTTGGCGCGTTTCAGCAATCCAATCGGTTTTTCCCGAAACCAGGCCAGTTCGTTGTGATCATCGGGAAGCGCCGGAGTAAATACCGCCAGTGTATCACCCGGATTCCAGTTGGACGGAATGTTACGGACGTCGTCTTCGTAATGCACCGCAATCCCTTCGGCCTGCAATGCTTGTGTTAATGCTGTTTCCGTGCGGTCGTAACCGGCCACATTCCGGCCGGTGGCTTTAAAATACCGGGCGAGCGCACTCATCCCAATTCCCCCTATTCCGAGGAAGTACACATTCTTTATATTTTGAAGGCTATCCATTCTTTAACAACTTTTCTGCTTCATTTACAATATGCCGCGTTGCATCGGGCTTCGCCAGCTTTTTTATATTCTCAGACAATTTCCTGCAATCCTCCGGATTATTAATTAAACGGATGGCTTCGGGCAACAATTGTTCATCAATTTCATTATCGGGAACCATTAACGCCGCTTCTTTTTCAACCAGCGCCAGGGCGTTTTTGGTTTGGTGATCTTCGGCCACATTGGGCGACGGCACCAAAATAACCGACTGTCCCACAAGGCAAAGCTCTGAAATTGTTCCGGCACCCGCTCTCGAAATTACCACATCTGCTGCCGCATAAGCCAGGTCCATGCGCGAAAGAAATTCATGAATGTGCAAATTGGGTGGAGCGACATCCTTCATTTTTTCCAGAATTTCGCGGTAATAGATGGAACCGGTCTGCCAGATAAACTGAACACCCGATCTGGCGATGTTTTCCACATTTTTCAGCATGGCATTGTTAATGGAGCGGGCTCCCAAACTACCGCCCACAATCAGCACCACTTTGTCTTTGCTTTTCAACCCGAAATAGGAAAGCGCTTCATTCCGGTTATCAATTTTTTTCAGCAAACTTTCGCGCACCGGGTTTCCGGTAAAAACAATTTTTTCTTTCGGAAAGTAACGATCCATTTTATCGTAAGCCACACAAATGGTATCGGCTTTTTTGCCGAGCAGTTTATTGGTGATTCCTGCGTAAGAATTCTGTTCCTGAATGAGCGTTGGAATGCCTTTTTGGGCAGCCGCCCTGAGCAGCGGTCCGCTGGCAAAACCGCCCACACCAATGGCAATTTGCGGTTTAAATTCGTTGATTATCTTTTTTGCCAGCCGGTTGCTTTTCAACAGGCTGGTTGCAAATTTCAGCATTTTCAGACCCGGTTTGCGGGGGAAACCTATCACCGGCAGACCGATAATTTTGTATCCTGCAGCCGGCACTTTATCCATCTCCATCCGGCCCAGCGCACCCACAAACAAAATTTCAGCATCCGGATACCGGTTGCCGATTTCGCCTGCAATGGCCAGCGCGGGAAAGATATGCCCGCCGGTTCCACCACCACTTATTATGACTCGTTCAATCTTCATTCTTTCTTTTTTTCGTGATCCATTTCATAATCTTCATCCGGTACATTTACCTGAACTGCAGGTTTCTGAATTTCGCGGTTCACCTGGTTTTGGTAACTCACACTCAGAATGCATCCAAAAGCGATGGATGTAAAAAGCAACGAGGTTCCTCCCAGACTCACCCACGGCAGGGGCTGACCGGTTACCGGCAACAAACCCGTTGAAACACCAATGTTTATCATTGCCTGGAAAACCAGCACCAGCGTTAATCCCGTAACCAGAAAGGCCGGAAAAGTCCGGGTGGCACGCCGCACAATGACCACGCTCCGAAAAAAGAAAATCAGGTAGAGAAAGAGGACAAAAATACCCGCCACCAAACCATACTCTTCCACTATAATTGCAAAAATAAAATCGTTGTAAGCAGCAGCCATGTAATTACTCACATCAGAATGGCCGGGACCTTTCCCGATTATTCCGCCTTCGTAAATGGCCAATTTGGCGTAATCGGCCTGGGTAATGCCAATCTCTGCATCCGGATCGCCGTTTATAAACCGGTCGATTCTGCTTTTAACGGTATGAACACGTGCCGGGGCCTGCGGAAACTGATCGGCCAGCAGATAGATAGATGCAATTAGTGCAATGCCGGCACCAATTACCATAAACATGTATTTATACGGAATTCGCCCTACAAACAGCATGGTGAGAATGGTTGCAAAAAGTAAAGCAGCCGATGAAAAGTCGGAAATAAAAATCAGTCCGCAAACAACGACCGTATGAATAATTATTTTTATGAAGGCTGTTTTCAACTCACCTTTTGTTGTTTGATTTCTACCCAGCACTTTGGCCGTGTACATTATCAGAGCAATTTTTGCCAGCTCGCCCGGCTGGAACGAGATAAAACCCAGATCGAGGGTACGGCCACTGCCTTCAAGCATTCCGGCAAATTTCATGGCAACGGTGGCAAACAACAAACCAATGCTCAGGTATATCAGCAAATTGGCCAGAATGGAATATATTTTAACCGAAAGAAAATTCACCATTACAAGCATCAGGCCCAGCCCGGCGCCAATAAAAAAGACCTGCCTGATTAAAAAATACAAGGTATTTCCGCCCATCTGACGGTACGCCAACGCACCGGTTGAACTGTAAACAATCAGCAGCGAAAGCAGCGACAACAACAACAGTACAATCCAAATTACACGGTCGCCCCTGAATATTTTTGATTGTGGAAATACCATAATTCTTACAGATTTCTTACCTCACTCTTAAACTGATTTCCGCGATCTTCATAATTTTCAAACAGATCGAAACTGGCGCAGGCCGGCGAAAGCAATACTGTATCGCCATTACGGGCCAGGTAATAAGCTGCTTTCACAGCTTCTTCCATGCCCGAGGCATCCACCACATTTTTTACTTTTCCATCGAAAGCAGCATGCAATTTTGAATTGTCTTTTCCGAGACAAACCACTGCTTTTACTTTTTCATTCACCAGCGGATCCAACATGGAATAATCGTTTCCTTTGTCGATGCCGCCGGCAATCCAGACAATTGGTTTCCGGATACTTTCGAGCGCATACCAGGTAGAATTTACGTTGGTTGCTTTCGAATCGTTCACAAACTCGATTCCGTGCACTTTTAAAAAGTGCTCCAGCCGGTGCTCCACTCCTTTAAAATCAGTCAGGCTTTCGCGAAGCTGGTCGTTGCGAATCTCGAAAACCATGCTGGCAATGCCCGCTGCCATCGAGTTGTAGGTGTTGTGTTTTCCTTGTAATGATAAATCCAGAATAGACATGCTGAATTGTTTTTGGTTAATATTAATAATCATCCTATCTTCTGTAATTCCTGCACCCGGATTTTCCGGCCTGCCGTAACTGAACGGAACAGAAACAGGTTTTATCTCTCTCTTTTTAAGTTCGTTCTGAATCACTTCGTCATCAGCGCAGAAAATGAAATAATCATCCGCTGTCTGATTTTGAAGAATCCGGAATTTTGAGTCGATGTAGTTTTGCATGTTGTGGCCGTACCGATCCAGATGGTCGGGGGTGATGTTCAGCAAAACAGCCACATCGGCTTTGAAATCGCACATTCCGTCGAGCTGAAAACTGCTGAGTTCGATCACATACACATCGTAGTTTTTTTCGGCCACCTGCCGGGCAAAACTCTGCCCCACATTTCCGGCCAGTCCGACATTCAACCCCGCATTTTTCAGAATGTGATAAGTTAAAAGCGTAGTGGTTGTTTTCCCGTTGCTGCCGGTTATGCAAATCGTTTTTGCTTTGGTGTACCGTCCGGCAAATTCAATTTCTGATATCACCGGAATTCCTCTGTTTCTCAACTTTTGAACAAGCGGCGCAGTATCCGGAATTCCGGGGCTTTTCACCACTGTTTCAGCATCCAGAATTTTTTCTTCGGAATGTTTTTCTTGTTCAAATTCTATCGCTTTTTCTAAAAGAATGCTCTCATATTTTTCCTTAATTTTTCCGAGGTCGGATACAAAAACGGCATACCCCTGCTTTTGCGCGAGAATGGCTGAACCAACCCCGCTTTCGCCTGCACCGAGTATGACAATTTTCTTTTCCACGTTACCTGACTTTTAAGGTTACAATTGTTAATACTGCCAGAATAATTCCCACAATCCAGAAACGGGTGGTAATTTTTGCTTCCGGAATTCCTTTTTTCTGGTAGTGATGATGAATCGGGCTCATCAGAAAAATCCGCCGTCCTTCACCGTATTTTCTTTTTGTGTATTTAAACCATGAAACCTGGAGCATCACCGAAAAATTCTCGACCAGAAAAATGCCGCACAACAAGGGAATCAGAATTTCTTTGCGAATAATTACAGAAAAAACTGCAAGAATTCCGCCGAGTGCCAGACTTCCGGTGTCGCCCATAAAAACCTGCGCCGGATATGAATTGTACCACAAAAAACCAACCGTAGCCCCGATAAACGAAGCCACAAAAATGGTCAGTTCTCCAATTTCGGGTATGTACATAATATTGAGGTAGTCGGCATAAATGATGTTACCGCTTACATACGCCAGTACACCGAGCGTGGCACCGCTGATTGCCGATGTTCCGGCAGCCAGCCCGTCAATTCCGTCGGTAAGGTTTGCCGCGTTGGAAACGGCAGTGATAATGAAAATGATAGCCAGGGCGTAAATCACCCACTTCAGCCAGGAGCTTGCATCGCCGGCCCAGGCAACCAGCCATTCGTAATCAAATTCGTTCTGCTTGAAAAAGGGAATGGTGGTTTTGGTTGATTTCACATCCTCGGTAACGTATTTTACAGTCTGCTCGCCTGTTTCAGGGTCAACCACAATTTGCTCCAAATCTTCGCCTTTTTCGTTTTGAACATGTACACGCACTTTCACATCGTCGCTCAAAAAGAGAGTAGCTGCCACAAAAAGTCCAAGACTCACCTGCCCCAGAATTTTAAATTTTCCGGCCAGGCCTTTTTTATTTTTCAGGAAGACTTTGATGTAATCATCAATAAAACCAATCAATCCAAGAAAAGCGGTTGTGATGAGCATCAGTAAAATGTAAATATTATTGAGCCGGGCAAACAGCAAAGTAGGAATAATGATAGCTGCCAGAATAATCAGCCCGCCCATTGTAGGCGTTCCTTTTTTCTGCATCTGGCCTTCCAGTCCGAGGTCGCGCACGTCTTCGCCAATTTGTTTGCGTTGCAGCAACCTGATTATTTTTTTTCCGAAAGCCGTGGAAATAAACAACGACAAAATGATAGCCGCCCCCGAGCGGAATGAAATGTAGGGCAACATCCCAATGCCGGGAATATCGGAACCTAACAGAAATTCATACAAATAATAGAGCATATCTTTTTGTCTTTAATCTTTTAATCCAAAACACGCTTTTAATTCTTCCACATCGTCGAAATGATGGCGCACTCCGTTTATTTCCTGGTAGTTTTCATGGCCCTTTCCGGCCACAAGAATAATATCGCCGGGTTTGGCAATCATAGTGGCGGTTTTAATTGCTTCCCTTCTGTTTTCGATGGAAACCACTTTGGCTTTATCAGCCGCACCTATTCCGGTTTCCATGTCGCGAATAATCTGTGCAGGATCTTCGGTTCGCGGATTGTCGGAAGTAAGAATCACTTTGTCGCTTCCGGCAATGGCTTCCTGTGTCATTTCGGGCCGCTTGGTTTTGTCGCGGTCGCCGCCGGCGCCAATCACTGTAATCACCTGCTCATTCCCCGACCGGATTCCGGCAATTGCATTCAATACATTTTGCAGGGCATCGGGAGTATGCGCGTAATCAACAACTCCGAGTTTTCCATCCATGCTGCGAATGGTTTCGAAACGGCCTTTCACGGGTTCGAGGTTACTCAAGTGCCTCAGCACCTCATCTTTATTCTGTTCCAGGTTCAGTGCCACGGCATAAACTGCCAGTAAATTGGAGGCATTGAATTTCCCTACAAACCGTGTCCAAACCTCGTGCCCGGCCAGGTTTAGCATCATTCCGTTAAAATGGGTTTCAATTACTTTGCAATGGTAATCGGCCATGGCGCGGTTGGAATAAGTCAACACCCGGGCTTTTGTATTTTGCACCATTATGCGGCCATTTTTGTCGTCGATGTTTGCAAGCGCAAACGCCGATTTTGGCAACTCGTCGAAAAACTGCTGTTTTGCCTTAATGTAAGCGGCAAAAGTTTTATGATAGTCCAGATGATCGTGCGTAATATTTGTAAACACTGCTCCGGCAAAATCAATTCCTTTTATCCGTTTTTGCTGAACGGCATGCGAGCTTACTTCCATGAAACAATAGTCGCAGCCGGCATCCACCATTTTTGCCATCAGTTCCTGAATTTTCAGTGCATCGGGCGTGGTGTGCGAAGCGCTTTCTTCGGTTTCGTTTATTCGGTAAGAAATGGTAGAAATCAGTCCGGTTTTAAATCCCAGGGCAATGAACAGGCGATACAATAAAGTAACAATACTGGTTTTTCCATTGGTTCCGGTAACGCCCACCACTTTCATTTTTTGGGAGGGAAACCCGTAAAAAGCAGCAGCCAGTTTTCCGAGAACCGAAAGTGAATCTTCAACCAAAACAAAAGTAACGTTTGCCGGAAGTTCATCTGGAAATTCTTCGCAAAAAACAGCAGTTGCTCCCTGTTCAAGCGCTGTTGCAATAAAATTATGGCCATCGGTTTTTATGCCGCGCCGGGCAACAAAAGCCGCTCCTTCTTTTATTTTCCGGGAATCGAATTCAATTCCTGAAATTTCGCGATCAGTTGCTCCGCGAACTTCAAGTATATCTATATTTTCAAGCAATGTTCTTAAATTCATTTTATCCAAGTGTTAAATAAACATAGGCGCCTCTTTTAACAGATGTTCCAGGTTTCAATGATTGTTTTTGTACTTTCCCCACTCCTTTTACCTGCACCTGCAAGCCGGCATTTTCGAGCATAAAAACAGCGTCGCTGGCTCCCATGCCGGTTACATCGGGAACTTTACCCGAAGAAGTATCGTTCTCTTCCGGAATGATTTGGTTTCCTGTTTTATAAACCTCTGCGAGGCCTGCTGCCGGCTGTCCCTCAATATTTTCAATTCCCAATTCTTCAGCGAGCTTCAGTATTCTTTCAGAATTTCCTTTTTTAATTTCGGGAAACTGAGGTTCGGATTCCTGTTCATTTTTATCTTCTTCGGCAGCTTTTTCAAATAATATTTGTGAGGCGTAAACTTTTTCTGCAATTTCCTTAAAAACAGGTCCGGCAACAGACCCGCCATAATACAACCCGCTTTTAGGATTGAAAAAAGTTACCATCAGTGAATATTTCGGATCATCGGCCGGGAAATAACCTGCAAATGATGAGAGGTACATATCTTTTTCGTAACCTCCCTGGCCGGTTGCAACCTGCGCCGTTCCGGTTTTTCCGGCAATTTTAAACCATGGATTCTGAAGCGAGCGGCCTGTTCCTGTTTCACATACTCCTTTAAGCATTGCCTGAGCTTTTCCAATGGTGGCTTTTGTGGTAATCATCGGGTTGAGTACTTCTGTTTTAAATTCCCTCACAAGCATTCCGTTATTTCTGATTTCCTGAACCAATTTAGGTTTTACCATCCGTCCGTCATTGGCAACTGCATTGTAAAACGTAAGTACCTGGAGCGGCGTCATTTTAGTTTCGTAGCCATATGACATCCAGGCAAGTGTAGTTCCCCACCAATCGGAATCGCCGGGATATTTAAACAAAGGCCTGCCCTCGCCTTTCATTGCCAGACCAAGTGGTTTATTCAATCCAAAACCGTAAATCCGGTCAACATAATCTTTCGGATTTTTTTCGTAACAGGAAGTGATAATTTTGGCCACTCCCACATTCGAAGATTTCTCAAAAATCTGCTTTACGGTCATTTCTCCATGACCTCCGTACTGGTAATCGCTGTCGAAAATGGTTTGTCCTTTATATTTCCAGACACCACTTCCTGTATCAAAAACATCGCTGGTATCGATTAATCCCTCGTCCATTGCCGCCATCAGCGACACCAGCTTAAAAGTCGAGCCCGGTTCGCTGGCTCCCTGGTGACCGATGGCATAATTGTAATTTTCAACATAATCGCCATTTTCTCTCCCCATGTTGGCAATCGCCTTTACTTCGCCGGTTTCCACCTCCATCAGAATTGCAGTTGCCCAGTCGGCATTCATTTCTTTTATCTGTTTATAAAGGGCGCTTTCAGCAATGTCCTGCATTTTTATATTTACGGTGGTGATGATGTCCATTCCATTGCGTGGCTCGATTTCGGTGCGATTGACCCAACGCCCGGAAAGATTTTCCTTAAAACTGATTCCTTCTTCTCCTTTCAGATATTGTTCGTAGGCCCCCTCGAGACCAGTGTACCCGATATTTCCGTGAACCCCTCCGTAAGCTCCTCTGTTTAAATTGCCTATTGTTCGCAAGGCCAGTGTTCCCAGTGGATTCAGTCGTTTATTTTCCTGTTCGATAATCATTCCGCCGCCAAACTGCCCGCGACGAAGAATGGGGAATTTCTTAATTAGCTGCAATTCCTGGTAATCCACTTTTCGCGGTGTGAGCATAAAACCGCGGTTGCCGCTGCGGAAAGCTGCATTTAAACGGCGGTTGTATTCATGTTTTGAGGCATCTTTAAAAAACGAGGAAAGATAATATGCAAGGGAATCACTTTCATTATTGAAAACGCGTTTCACACCTTCTGCAGCCAGATCAATTCGCACAAAATATCCCGGAACCGAAGTGGCCAGCACACTGCCATCGTCGGCGCAAATATTGCCCCGGTTGGGTTGCACACGTACCGTGTTTTCTTTCAGGTTTTTGGCAATCTGTTCCCAGCGTTCATTTTTTATCTGCTGAACGGAAATCATTTTATAAATAACTGCCAGCCCAAACAGCAGCAGGATAAAATAGATAAATGCAAATCGTGATATGATTGATTTCCTGATTTCCATTTGTTTTTTCTAATCTTTTTCAACAGTTATTTTTTGCGGAGGCCGGGCCGGTTCTTCCAGGCCAATACCTGCCGTTGTTATTTTCTCCATAACTTCTGACGGGCGACTGGCATCCATCAGTTTTGCCGAAAGTGTAATCGACTCGGAACGCAATTCATCGAGCGTATCCTGCAGCACTTCAGTCTGACGAATGGTGCGCTCCGACCAGTTCCGGTTGGTGATGAGTACCAGTGCAAAAAATGCCAGAAGCAATAAAAACGGAAACTGGCGAATCACCCGTTCATCGGTGAGGATGGTTCCTCCGAGAAACGGTTTCATGCCACTTTTCTTTTTGCTGTTTGTTGTTTTTTCTGCCATATCAAATTTTTTCTGCAATTCTCAGTTTTGCACTTCGCGACCGTGGATTTTTCGCCAGCTCCTCCGGGCCGGCAGTAATAACTTTCCGGTTGATTACCCGGAACGGACTTATCAAATTCCCGTAAAAATCTTTCTCAACTTTCCCCTCGAAATTTCCCGATTTCATAAAATTCTTACACAACCTGTCTTCCAGGCTGTGGTAAGTAATTATTACCAACCTTCCACCGGGTTTAAGCATCTCGAGCGATGCTTCCAAAAACTCCTTCAGCGCTTCCATTTCATCGTTCACTTCAATCCGCAACGCCTGAAAAACCTGGGCCAGGTATTTATTTTCAATCTTTCGCGGTGCGCACTTCAGTGCAATTTCTTTTAGCTGTTCCGTTGTTTCTACCTGCGCTTCATTTCTTGAGCGAATAATTTCAGCAGCCAAACGTTTGGCATTTTTTATTTCGCCATACATTCTGAATATGAAAATCAGCTCCTGCTCCGGGTAATTATTCACAACCACCGAAGCATCGGTTTTGGCATCGCGGTTCATCCGCATATCAAGTTTTCCTTCGAAACGAAAAGAAAAACCGCGACCTGCCTCATCAAAATCGTGTGATGAAACGCCGAGGTCGGCAAAAATTGCATCCACCTTGTCAATGTTGTAATAGCGCAGGAAATTTTTGAGATAGCGGAAATTGTGCCGGATAAAAAAAAGCCGGTCATCATTTACCACATTGGCGGCAGCGTCTTCATCCTGATCGAACGCGAAAAGTCTTCCTTCGCCCACCTGCTCGAGTATCAAACGCGAGTGGCCGCCTCCGCCAAAAGTGGCATCAACCACTGTGGCGCCGGAAAACAGTTTTAATCCGCCAACAGATTCTCCTGGCATGACCGGTATGTGATAGTCAGTTGTCATTATCCCTCCGTATTCTTCCTTCTTTTTTCCTGAAACCTTTTGGCAAAGGTTGCTTTATCCATCCGGCCTGCTTCGTATTCGGCCGAATCCCACATCCTGATGGAACGCCCCATTCCAATCAGCCTGACACTTTTATTCAGCTTTCCGTACCCGAGGTATTCAGATGGAACATTGATTCGGCCGTTACCGGCCATTCCCACCTTGATAAAATTTTCGTAAAAAAACTGAAGAAAAGCATCGTCCTCCTCATCAAACGGATCGAGTGTGCTTTTGAATGCCTCCACCCTGTTTTTCCAAAACTTTTCAGGATAAATATCGAGGCAGTTTTTAAACAAATTCCGCTCAATTACAACCGGTTCCAGGGCCAGTTCGCCCATCTCCTTCTTAAAGGCCGACGGTAAAACAAACCGGCCTTTATCGTCGATGGTTGCATGATATGTTCCTGTGAATTCAGTCATTTTGCAGATAAAAGTTTATTCGTAAGTGTAAAAGTAAAAATTTCTTCCATAATATTCCACTTTCTTCCACATTATTCCACGTTGTTCTACTGTCTGATTTTTAAATTATTGTTGAAAAAATGTTAATCACTTGTTGAAAACCAGCATCAAAACAGGAAATATCCAATACAAAACGCACATATTCAGCAATTTATTTTCAACAAGAGCAATTATAAACACCCGTTGATAACTTGCCGGCCTCATACCGGTCAGGTAAAAAAGTTGATGGTTGACCAAAAAGTGGAAATGAAGGTTACGTATAAAACCTTGTGTATTCTTCCAATTCAGTTAAATTAGCAGCCTTATTAATAACAAACAGCCAACGGCATGGGAAACCAAAAGAAATCGGAGACTTTTAAGCCCATAATAATGAAGGAAGTTATAGCTTCCAAAAGTCCCGGGCTGGCTAAAATGATTCCGGGTTTTATTTACCGTTACATTAACCGGATAATGCACATCGGTTTTGTGAATGATTTGCTCAGAAGATACGGGCACCTCGAGGGAACTGCTTTTATTGACGAGGTAGTTAAAGAATTCAATGTAAAAGTGCATTTGCATGATCTGGAAAACATTCCTGAATCGGGCCGCTTTATTTTTGCCAGCAACCACCCGCTTGGCGGATTTGACGGGATGTTGCTAATGAAAACAGTTGACAACAAACTTGGGAAACCCCGGTTTTTATCCAACGATATTTTGATGAACATCCCACAATTAAAATCGATGTTTGTACCGGTAAATAAACACGGCGGCCATAGCCGTGATGTTGCAAGAATTTTGAAAGAGACTTATGAATCAGATGCCCAGATTCTGATTTTCCCTTCGGGGCTGGCTTCCCGTAAAATCAATGGAAAAATTGTTGATTTGGAATGGAAAAAACATTTTATTTCAAAAGCTATTCAATACAAACGCGATGTGATACCGGTATTTGTAAGCGGAAGGAATTCAAACCGGTTTTACCGGCTTGCAAAAATCCGTAAATTTTTGCGCATAAAATGGAATATTGAAATGTTTTTACTGCCCGATGAAACAATGAAACACAGAAACAGCGATGTTCACATATATTTTGGAAAACCTATCCCCTGGCAATCGTTCGATCGTTCAAAAACCCATAAAGAATGGGCTGACCGGGTGAAAGAACTAGTTTACGAATTGCCTGTTAATGAAAATGAGACAAATTAAAAAGGTCAGCTTAAAAATTCTAATTGTATTTTTTTAATTTTGTATTCCGTTATTCAAAAAAGATAATGATGAAGGATATTGTTGCACCACTGCCCAAAGAGCAAATTATTGCCGAATTAACACCCGATAAGATGTTGCGAAAAACCAACAAGGGAGGCAATGAAATTTATGTGGTTACTTACCATGATTCTCCGGCATTGATGCATGAAATAGGCCGGCTGCGCGAAATCACTTTTCGTGAAGCGGGTGGCGGCACCGGGAAAGCCTCCGATATCGACGCTTTTGACATCGCTGATTTCCCCTACAAACAGTTAATTGTTTGGGACCCTGAAGCACAGGAAATACTTGGAGGCTACCGTTTCATGGTTTGTTCCGAAGCTCCCAAAGATGGAAGCGGCGGAGTTCAGATGGCAACTTCAAAACTGTTTAATCTTTCTGATAAATTTATTAGGGAATACTTGCCCAACACCCTCGAGCTGGGCCGGTCTTTTGTTCAGCCAAGTTACCAGTCGAGCAGAGCTGGAGCCAAAGCACTTTTCGCACTCGATAATTTGTGGGATGGTTTGGGGGCGCTTACAGTTGACCATGATGAAATTGAATATTTTTTTGGGAAAGTGACCATGTATGAACACTTTCACAACGAAGCCCGCAACCTGATTCAGTATTTCTTTAAAAAATATTTCCGCGACAAGGAAAACCTGGTATGGCCCAAAAATCCGGTCGAATTCGACTACGATGAGAATGAGATGAAAGCCGTTTTTAACGGAAGAGATTACAGGGAGGACTACAAAATCCTGGTTCAGAATGTAAGGAATTACGGCGAAAATGTTCCTCCTTTAATCAATGCTTACATGAATATTTCCCCGTCGATGAAAACATTTGGGACAGCTAAAAATGAAAAATTCGGAAATGTGCTGGAAACCGGAATTATTGTGACAATTAAAGATATTTACCAGGTTAAATACCACCGTCACATCGAAACCTATATTCATAATAAGGACGACAGCGAGTGGGAAGAGCCGAAATAGTTTTCCAAATCATCTTTGGGGTTATCACAAAATTTTTCAATCTATTTAATGGGCATGGCAAATTTCTTTACATCTTCACCCGTAATTTCTTTATTGACAAGAATTATCAGCCGTTCAATTACATTCCGAAACTCACGGATATTTCCCCTCCATTGAATATGCTGAAGCTCTTTAATGGCGCCATCTGTAATCGATTTTTCGGGCATTCCGTATTCATTGCAAATCTGCTTAATGAAATGATCGGCAAGCAGTGGTATATCTTCCAGCCGCTCATTAAGTGTGGGAACATGGATTAGTATCACGCTCAGCCTGTGGTACAAATCTTCGCGAAACTTGTTTTCGGCAATTTCTTTCGAAATATTTTTATTGGTGGCCGCCACCACACGCACATCCACTTTAATAGGTTTATCACCGCCAACCCTGGAAATAATGCTTTCCTGCAGAGCACGCAGCACTTTTGCCTGTGCCGAAAGGCTCATGTCGCCAATCTCGTCGAGGAAAATTGTACCACCGGTTGCCTGCTCAAATTTTCCTTTCCGTTGTTTTACGGCCGATGTAAATGCTCCTTTCTCATGGCCGAACAATTCACTTTCGATGAGCTCTGAAGGAATGGCGGCGCAGTTCACTTCCACAAACGGACCGGATGACCGGTTGCTATGATCGTGAATACGCCGGGCTACCAGTTCTTTTCCTGTACCATTAGCGCCGGTGATTAATACCCGCGCATCGGTTGGCGCCACACGATCTGCCATTTTTATCACATTTGTGATTGCCTTGGATTCACCAATAATTTCAAATTGCTTATTGACTTTTTTCTTGAGATTCTTTGTTTCGGTAACCAAAGTCGATTTGTCCATTGCATTGCGGATGGTAATCAGCAACCGGTTTAAATCGAGTGGCTTTTCAATGAAGTCGTATGCTCCTTTTTTAATGGACTCCACTGCCGTATCGATGTTTCCATGGCCGGAAATCATGACTACCGGAGTATCGGAGGCAAGTTGCTGCAATTGTTCCAGCACCTCAATCCCATCAATTCCGGGCATTTTTATATCGCAAAGCACGATATCGTATTCCGCCTGATTTACTTTTTCAATTCCTTTTTTTCCGTCTTCCGCCAAATCGACTTCGTATTTTTCATATTCCAGAATGTCTTTCAGTGTATTCCGAATGCTGCGTTCGTCGTCGATTACCAGTATTTTTGACATAATCAGTGATTTTATAAGAATAACAAAATTAATCTTCCGATGTTAAAAGAAAACAGAAAAGCCGGAAAATATTAATGGTCATCATTTTTTTTCAGCTTTTTTTGCCACAGATGGCACGAATACTTAAGAACCAATATCCTCAAAATTCAAACCTAATTTATCTGTTATCGGCATAATTAAATCTTTGAGTTATTTTCTTTATTTTTGACACACAAAGGATTTGCAATTCTGTTTAAAAATTAATGTGTTATGAAATTGTCAAATACAAATATATTGCATCTGCCTATATTGGTAGAGCAGGATGAAGATAATTACTACATTGTAAGCTGTCCGGTTTTTAAAGGTTGCCATTCTTATGGCGCAACTGTTGAAGAAGCACTGGATAATATTAAAGAGGTAATTGACATGTGCATTGAGGAGGAAAAAGAAAAAGCACCTGAGATAAACCGTTTTATAGGCTTCAGAGAAATTCAGGTTCCAATAAAGAATGCTGAAATTTAATTCAATATCATGCCACAGTTACCGGTTATTTCAGGAAAAGCATTTTTGAAATTCTTACAAGCTGAGGGATTTGTTGTTATCCGGATTAATGGCTCCCACCATCGCTTAAAGCATCCCGACGGCAGAGTTACTACTATTCCGGTGCACAAAAATCAAGACTTACCAAAAGGTTTAATCAGAAAAATTATTCGTGAAGATTTGGAACTTGAACTTGAGGAGTTTATTAAACTTTGGAATAAGTAAAAATACAATCAAATTCCAATTAAAACCTAATGCGAATCAATATCATTTATCATCCGCAGCGAGTGTTCCAGCGTTTTGGTGATTTCATCCAGGTATTCCTTCACCGCCTTCACACTTCCGGGCAGCGTATAAACAAGTGATTTTTGAATGACACCTGCCACGCTTCGGCTCAGCAAAGCATTTGGTTTTTCTGCGCCGTATTTTGTGCGGATGTGCTCCATAATTCCGGGTATTTCTTTATCGAGCATTTTTTTTACCACATCGGGTGTAATATCGCGGCTGCCGATTCCGGTGCCGCCGGTTGTGATAATAATATCGAAACTTTCTTTCGCCGCATTCAGCAAAAGTTCTTCCAACTTTTTCTCATCATCCGGAATAATAGTGTTCTCAATATTTACCGGCCGGTTCCCTTTCTCAAAAAATTCCTTAATGAGTTTAGCAGCAAAAGGACCGCTTTTATCCTCATAAATTCCCTGCGAAGCGCGGTCGCTTAGTGTAATCACCAGAACCTTCATTTCTTTTGGAATGTATGTCAGTTTATCACCTGTTTTCAACCTGCCGGTTTTCAGTACGCGGCAAAAGATTCCTTCCACCGGCAT
>CAYUBV010000009.1:0-2436 GCA_964443035.1 uncultured Tangfeifania sp. | reverse complement strand
GTCTTCTCTGCCAATTTAATTTCACTCATCACCATTTGCTTGTCAACTGCCTTACACATATCGTAAATAGTAAGCAGAGCGACATTCACCGCAGTCAGCGCCTCCATTTCCACACCTGTTTTGCCGCTGCATTTTACGGTTGAAAAAACGCAGATTCCGTCATCTTTCATTGTAAAATCAACTGCTATTTTCGTCAACTGCAACTGATGACATAGCGGAATGAGGTTAAAGGTATTTTTTGCTGCAAGGATTCCTGCAATCCGCGCCACTGAAAAAATATCGCCTTTTTCAATTGCATTTTTCTGAATGATTTGCAGCGTTTTAGCCTGAAGGAAGATTTTTCCCGAGGCCTTGGCAACCCGCTCCTGTATTGGTTTTGCACCCACATCCACCATGCTGGCTTCACCTTTTTTGTTGATATGTGATAATTTATCCGTCATCCTTGTACTTTTTGATATTTCTCGCAAAGCCGCTAAGTCGCAAAGTAAATATTAACCACCGATATTATAAAAACTGCCAATTTGGTTTACGGCTCCTTTTTTGGGTTTGGCATTCAGCGCTTTTATAAAAGCTTTTTCGATTCCGTGTTCTTTAATGCTGTATTCTTTTTCACTGAAAAGACAGGGTTTTATCATCCCGTCTGCTGTCAGTCTCAACCGGTTGCAAATAATACAATTACCGCCATCGCCGCCTTCCACCTGCGAAAAACCGCCGGTTTGCAAATCCATTTGAGTAATAAACCGCACCTGAACGCCCTCATCTGCTGCAAACTTCTTTATTGAATCAGTCTGCTGGTTTGTTCCGTCGCTCAGCTTTACCACGTTGATTTTTATGGGTGTCAGACCGGCTTGTTTCGCTGCCTCGATTCCTCTATAAACATTTTTGAGATTGCCGCCACGGGTGATGTGCTCATACTGGCCAGCCACCACTGAATCGAGACTAATGTTAATCCGGGCCAGTCCGGCCTTTTTCAGTGGTCCGGCAAATTTTGGCAAAAGAACTCCGTTGGTGGTCATGGTAATTTCCCCGATGCCGTCAACCCGGTTTATCATCTCTACCAAATTTACAATTCCCTTTCGCACCAATGGCTCGCCGCCTGTCAAACGAATCTTTTTGATGCCCAGTTCAGCGCCAACTTTTACCACTTCGGCAATTTCCTCGAAACTGAGAATTTCCTTTTTGGGAAGCAGGCGCACTCCTTCTTCGGGCATACAGTAGATGCAGCGCAGGTTGCAGCGGTCGGTTACCGAAATCCGCAGGTACGTAATATTTCTGTTATAACGGTCTAACATTTACCAAATCGCCTTTTTTAATGGTTGTTACGCCAATGGGAACTTCCAGCAGGTACGAGGCTTCGCTCAACGCATTAATATGTGCAGAACTGTGAAATTCAACCGAAACCACTTTCATTTCAGCATTTAAATTTGCAGGCACCAGATTTACCCGATCAGCATTTTTCCGCTTAAATTCCTCTCCCAGCGGAAAAGTTAAGATTTTTTGCGCAAATGAGTGGCCCATCAGTGCGTAAAGAAATGGTTTCACATACATTTCGAACTGCACAAAAGAAGAAACCGGATTGCCCGATAAACCAAAACAATATTTATCTCCTTTTCGTGCAAAAACCATGGGTTTCCCGGGTTTTATCGCTGTTGAAGAAACGAGAATTTCAAACCCCATGCTTTGCAGCACACCCGGAATCAAATCATATTCACCCACCGAAACACCTCCGGTAAGAATGACAAGCTGGTTAGAATCGAATGCTTCACTTATTTTTTCGGTAAGAATTTCTTCTTCATCATTAATGATTCCTTCATAATTGGCATAAATGCCCAACTCAGCAATTTGAGCAAGCAACTGGGTTGAATTGGAATTCCTGATTTGAGAGGGAAGCGGTGTTTCTGAAGGCTCCACCAGCTCGGTTCCGGTGGCAAAAACAGCAATCTGTGGCCGGGCATAAACATTTGGCTGTGTAACTCCGGCGCCGGCAAGTACCGGCAAATGACGGGAAGTAATCAGGGTTGGTTTTTCCATAACAATTTCCCCTTTCCGGATGTCTTCGCCGCGGTAACAAATGTAGTTCTCCGATTCCGGATTTTTACAGACAACTTTATCTGCCCGGTTAATAAAAGCATCTTCTTTTTTGAAAACAAAATCAGCTCCCGAAGGAACTACCGCGCCGGTCATTATTTTAGAGCACTGATTTTTCCCAACTTTTTTTTCCGGATTTTTACCTGCGTGAATGGTTTCAATAATTTCCATTTCATTTCCCAGATCTGTTTTCCGGCAGGCAAAGCCGTCCATCGACGACTTGTTAAAAGGAGGCATGTCCATGTCGTGAATTACATCGGTTGCCAAAACGCGTTTTAACGATTCCTGCAACGCCACCTTTTCAACAGGCAACAAATCGGCGGCAGAAAGAATTAATTTAAGTGCTTC
>CAYUBV010000008.1:0-25465 GCA_964443035.1 uncultured Tangfeifania sp. | reverse complement strand
AAAAAATGCCGGTTCAGCAAACTGACCGACATTTTATAAGAATTAAATTATTTTTTTATTTTTTCCGTGGCTGTCCCCCGCGCTGTTTGGCCACTTCTTCCAAACGTTTCTGAAATTTCGATTTCGTTACCGGCTTTTTCTTATTTATCTGTAACTGGGCCCTGATTTTTTCTTCATCGATAAATGAACGGATAATGTATGTCTGCCCAATGGTAATGAGGTTCGCCAGGAAATAATAGTAACTCAGGCCTGAAGAATAATTGTTCAGAATGAAAAGGAACATCACCGGCATAAGGTACATCATTGTTTTCATTCCGGGCATTCCCTGCGTTGTAGTAACCTGCTGGTTAAGGTGGGTTGAAATTACCGTAGTAACAGTCATCAGCAAACAAAACAAACTCACATGATCGCCATAAAACGGAATGGTAAACGGAAGGCTTAGAATTGAATCGTAGGTCGATAAATCGTGCGCCCACAAGAAACTTTCCTGCCTCAGCTCAATGGAGTTTGGGTAGAAAAAGAACATGGCAATCAGTATGGGGAACTGAAGCAACATGGGCAAACAACCTCCCATCGGATTTACGCCGGCCTTTTTGTAAAGCGCCATGGTGGCCTGCTGTTTTTCCATGGCCTGGTCTTTGCTAAATTTTTTGGTTAATTCATCAATATCGGGTTTCAATGCACGCATTTTTGCCTGCGACATGTACGATTTGTAAGTAAACGGGAACAATGCTGTTTTAATAAGAATTGTGAGCAGAAGTATGATGATGCCAAAATTGGCAATGTATTTACTCAGGAAGTTAAACAGTGGGATGATAAGGTATTTGTTTACCGGACGAACGACCGCGTAACCCAAATAAACCAGCCGCTCCATGCCAATGTTGTACTGATTTAGCGTTTGATAATGGTTGGGGCCAAAATAAAACTGCATATCCAGGTTTTGGCTGTTTGTGCCTTCGTAAGGCAAGGCAATGTCTGCATGAAAATTTGCCAGGTATTCCGGATCTTCTTCATACTTGTCTGAACGCACAAAAGCATTGGGAAACGCATCGTCGGCAATAATTGTGGAATTAAAAAAGAGCTGTTTGAATCCGATCCATTTTACACGGGTTGTCAGGTCTTCTTCGTCCGATTTATTTTTTGAAAGTTCGTCTACATCATCTTCATGAAATTTATAATTAATGTTGGTATAACGGTCTTCGCCAAATTTTGAAGGACGTTCCTGCCGTGGCACATCTATTTCCCAGGTAAAGTTAAGGTACGATTGGTTGGCAGCAATAAACTGGTTCATTTCCTGCAGGTTGATATCGAAATCGACCATATAGGAATTGTATTTCAGTGTGTAAACATATTCCAGGTATTTACCGGGAGCTACTTCGAGCCGGAATGAAGCCGATTTGGTTTCGCCCGGATTCTCGTTGTTGAATTTAATGCGTCCTTCGCTTCCCTTATCAACCTCAGGGCCTGAAACGACAATATTTTTCTGGCTGAAACCGGGTTCAAAATAAAACTGGTCGGTTTGAATGCTCCTGTTTTGTGAGAAAAAATTCATACCAAACAGGTTATCCGGTCCGTCGAAAAGCATGAGTGGCAATGAATCGTGTGTAACATAGTTTTTCAGCCTGACGGAATAAATTCTCCCACCTTTATTGGAAAAGGTAATTTCTACCAGGTTATTCTCAATGGTATAAAATTCCTGTTCGCCAATTGCTGCCACGCCAAAAACACCAAACTGATCGATTTTTTGCTGCAGTTCGGCATCTGCATTTACTGTATCTTCAATAGTTTCGGTAACTGTTTGTTGTGTATCCTGAGTTTGTTGCTGCTGTTGTTCAAGTTCCCGTGCCTGCTCTGCTTCAACCATTGCTATGGAATCGCGGCGGCGTTTGGCCTCCTGAATCTCTTCTTCCGAAGGTTGATTCATTACAGAAAATAAAACGAGGATGGCAAAAATGAGAACAATTCCGATAATCGAGTTTCTATCCATTTTTTATTCAGCTAACGAATTTTTAATAAAGTCAATAAATATTGGGTGTGGATTTAAAACGGTACTCCGGTATTCCGGGTGAAACTGAACTCCCACAAACCATTTATGATTGGGTATTTCAATAATTTCCACCAGTTCGGTTTCCGGATTCACACCCACCGGCATCATACCTGCTTCCGCAAACTGATTCTTGTAATTGTCATTAAATTCATAACGGTGGCGGTGGCGTTCATAAACTGTTAATTTATTGTATGCTTTGCAAACATTTGAATCTTTCTCGATAATTCGGCATTCATAAGCTCCCAAACGCATGGTTCCGCCATAATCGGTAATTCCTTTCTGGTGTTCCATCAGGTCGATTACCGGATGCGGCGTCTTGGGGTTCATTTCTGTGGAATCTGCACCCTTCAGGCTTAAAACATTCCGGGCAAATTCAATAACAGCCACTTGCATTCCCAAACAAATTCCGAGGTAGGGAATATTGTTTTCGCGGGCATACCGGGCGGCCTGAATTTTGCCGTTCATTCCGCGGTGACCAAAACCGGGAGCCACAATAATGCCACTTAAGCCTGACAATGTTTCTTCAATGGTATCCGGTTCAATTGACTCGGAATGGATCCATTCAATAGTTACATCGCATAAATTAACCGCACCGGCGTGAACAAGTGACTCCGCAATTGATTTGTATGCATCACGCAATTCCACATATTTTCCGACCAACCCAATGGTTACTTTGTATTTCAGATTATTGAGCTTATCCAGAAAATTGCTCCAGGGTCCCAGATTGATTTCTTCTTTTATTGAAAGCCCCAGTTTTTTCATCACTGTAAGGTCGAGCTTTTCATCGAGCATTTTTAGCGGCACTTCGTAAATTGAAGGAACATTTATCGACTGAATTACTGCATCAGGATCGACATTACAGAAAAGTGCCACTTTTTCGCGAATGTTTCTGTCAATCTGGTGTTCGGTTCTTAAAACTAAAATATCAGGTTGAACTCCGGCTTCAAGGAGTAATTTAACCGAATGCTGGGTGGGTTTTGTTTTCAATTCTCCGGTGGCAGAGAGGTAAGGAACCAGCGTTAAATGCACAACCAGCACCTTGTTGCCAAGTTCTCTTTTTAATTGCCTCACAGATTCAATGTAGGGCAAAGACTCAATATCACCAACCGTGCCACCAATTTCTGTGATAACGATATCGTACTTTCCTTTTTGTCCGAGGATTTTTATTCTGCGTTTAATCTCGTCGGTAATGTGCGGAATAATCTGAACTGTTTTTCCGAGGTAATCACCACGTCGTTCTTTACTTATTACCGATTGGTAGATTCTTCCGGTAGTAACGTTGTTGGCCTGTGAAGTCGATTCATTCAGAAACCGTTCATAATGCCCCAAATCGAGGTCGGTTTCAGCACCGTCTTCGGTAACAAAACACTCACCGTGTTCATAAGGATTCAGCGTTCCGGGGTCGACATTTATGTAAGGATCCAGCTTTTGAATGGTAACGCTGTAGCCCCTCGACTGGAGCAACTTGGCCAGCGACGAGGCTAAGATACCTTTTCCCAGAGAGGAGGTTACACCACCGGTAACGAATATGTATTTTGTATCAGACAATTTTCTAAATCTTTAAGTTTTACAAAAGCCACAAAATTAATGAATAAAACTTATCTGAAAACTAAACTTTATTTAAATTGAATCTGTATTGAATATTATAACAATAAGTTTCCCGGCCGCCTTGCTTAATTTAACAATAATTAAATCAGTTTCCCTGCAATATTTTGAAACAAGTTACCGTCAATACACAATTTTTAAAACTCTGATTGCATGAATACGAAATAAAAAACAAAAATAGCATTGATCAATAGAACTTTACAGATGTTATTTAGTTTTTAAAAGTTTCAGGGAAAATTTAATATTCAAGAAACCGGCACAACCACTCAAAAGATTATTGCACAATTCCTGATGAAATTAACTTGTAAACATTTGTAAATTAATTGTGTTACAAATGTATAACAATCTTATTGTCAATCAATTTAGTTTCTTTTTATAGTGATGGAATAAGAATATTTTTGGTTTTGTGCAGGTTTCTTCTGGCTGTTTTTTTCATTATCGACATCAGAAGAAGTTGGTTTCGTGAAATTATAATTAACTTTTCTCTTTGGTGGAAGCTTAAATTCTATTTTGAATTTCTTTCGTGTTTTTAACCGGACTCCCCTGTTTTTCACTCCGCCAAATTGCACATTCTTAATCAACCTGGCAGCTTCTTTGTCGCATCCGGCTCCCAGTCCTTTTTCAATGGAAACATCAACCACATGGCCATTATCGTCTATCTGTGCAACTAACTGAACGACGCCTTCAATTTGCTTTTCCAGCGCTTCTTCAGGGTACTTCAGATTTTCTTTTATGTATTTTTTAAAGGCTTCTTTTCCACCGGGGTATTCGGGTAAATTCAGAAATTTTTTATGTTTTTCTTTCATGTTTCTTTTTTTACGAAAATAATCAATCCTTTTCACAGTAAAAAGGCTGCCTGGAGATGCAAACAGCCTTAATTTATATAAATCATGAAATTATTAAAATTCCTTTTTAAGTTGCGAAACCCACTTTTTTATGCGGTCATTCGTGAGCCGTGCCTGGTTTTCCTGGTCGAGCGGAAGACCGACAAATTCGTCGCCCCGCTGTGCTTTCGACGATTCATAAGTGTAACCTTCTGTTGAAGTGTGCCCAACCACATTTCCACCGCAATCTTCAATTATTTCAGCAAGAATTCCAATGGCATCGCAAAAATTCTCGGAATAACCTTTTTGGTCGCCCAGCCCGAAAATGGCAAATTTCTTCTCCTTTAAATCCATCTCCTCGAGGTCGGGGACAAATTCATCCCAATAATTAGGCAGTTCACCATCGAACCAGGTGGGGGCGCTCAAAATAAAGTTGTCATATTTCTCAAACACTGCTTTGTTTACTTCTTCAGCATTCACTGCTTCGATTTCGGATTTGCCATAAATATCTATAATTTTCTCCGAAACTTTTTTCGATTTGTGTGTGTGAAAACTGTATATAATCGCTGTTTTTTTACTCATCGTTATTCATTTTTTAAAACAATATCAAATTTTTTGCTGCATCATAAATCCGTTTTGCATCGGGCAATATGGCCCTTTCGAGGATGGTATTAAAACCAACCGGTGTGAAAGTAGAACCTACCCTCCGCACCGGTGCATCGAGGTATTCAAATGCTTTTTCAGTAATCTGCGCGCTTAACTCTCCTCCAAATCCACCGTGCACTTTGTCCTCATGCACAACCAAAACCTTGTTGGTTTTTCTGACCGATTCAAGAATCAACTTTTCATCGAGCGGAACCAGTGACCGGAGGTCGATAACTTCCAAATCGTAACCGTCTTCACTGAGTTTTTCAGCAGCTTCAAGACTAAGGTGTGTTGTATTTCCGTATGTCAGCAAAGTTAAATCCTTACCTTCTCTGCGAATACGGGCCTTTCCGAATGGCACCTCAAAGTCTTCGGGTACAACTGTGGCGGCTTTGGGGTTTTGATACAAAGCTTTTGGCTCCATGAACATAGTTGGCCCTTCAGAACGAATTGCAGTGCGCAGTAATCCGGCTGCATCGTCGGCAAACGACGGATAAACAATCCTGACTCCCGGAATTGATGCCAGTGATCCTTCAATGTTTTGTGAGTGATAAAGTCCGCCGCCAATGTACCCGCCCGAAGCGAGGCGAATCGTCATGTTTGGTGCAAATTTTCCGTTTGAGCGCCAGTAGTCGTGGCTGGACTCAATGTATTGTTCCATTGCCGGCCAGAAGTAATCGGCAAACTCGGCACCTTCAATTACCACCCTGATTTTTTCGTTGTAACGCGACATGCCGTTAGCTGTTCCCAAAATAAAATCTTCAGCAATCGGGGCGTTAAACACGCGCTCTTTACCAAATTCCTGCTGTAATCCTTTTGAAACGTTAAAAATCCCGCCTTTTTCTTTATTGGCCATATCCTGCCCCCAAATAAAAGTATCGGGGTTGTGGCGGAATTCAGCTTTCAGCGTTTCATTTAAAGCTGTAATCAGCTTTTTCTTTTCGCCTTCCTCGTTGTGGGTTCCATCTGGGTATTTTTCAGCTCTGTAAGGCTCCGGAAGCACAAAATCATAGATTGAATCCGGTGAAGGATCGGGAGCTTTCAGGGCAGCCTTGTGGGCTGTTTTAATTTCAAGCCTGGCTTCTTCCTCAATCGCCTGAAGTTCTTCTTCGGTAAAACGTTCATAGCGAATCAGTAACCGCCGGAATTTAGCCAGCGGATCATATTGTTCCACGTAATTTCGTTCTGCCTCGCTTCTGTACAGCAAGTGGTCATCGGAATTTGAGTGTGAGTGCATGCGCACACAATTGGCCTGAACAATTACAGGTTTACTGTTTTCAATGGCATACTTTTTAGCTTCCTCCATTGCATTCATCGAATCGAAAACATCTTTTCCGTTGCAATGGATGATGCGCAGATTTTTAAAACCACTGAAATTATTGGCCACTTTTCGCTGGGCAGTCTGGTCTTTTTTCGGAACCGAAATTCCATAACCATTGTCCTGGATTACAAAAATTACCGGCAATTCTTCTTTATCGGCCCCGTTAAATGCTTCGTAAACAAATCCTTCACTCACCGATGATTCACCCAGGCTGCTGACAGCAACCGCATCTTCGCCGTAATATTTTATTGCCCGTGCAACCCCAACTGCATGCAGCGTGTGATTACCGGTAACCGACGACATAGTGTGGATGTTCCATTCCGGCTTGGCAAAGTGGTTCGACATGTGCCGTCCACCACTGGATGGATCTGTTGCCTTGGAAATTCCGTTCAGAATAATCTCTTCGGTTGTCATTCCTGATGACAATGCCGTAAGCATATCACGGTAATACAGAAACATGTGGTCTTTTTTCTTCTCGAAAATCTGTCCTGCAGCCAGTTGAATGCCGTCGTGTCCGGCATAAGGAGCGTGATACGACCAGCCAATGGCCTGTTTCAGATAGTTGGGCGCCTTTTCGTCAATAGCGCGCCCGATTGTCATTAGCCGGAACCACTTATCGAGCGTTTCCTTTGGCGTTTTTTTAATTGTATGGATTTTTGGTACTTTTAAATCTTTCATATTTTATTAAATCAAATCAGATTGAACGGTTAATATCAAATTTTTCGAGGGTTTCAGCTATTTTATGCAGGAATGCGCCTCCAAGTGCGCCGTCAACCACACGGTGGTCGTACGAGAGCGAAAGGAACATTTTATGCCTGATTGCAATAACATCGCCTGTTGGTGTTTCGAGCACGGCCGGTTTCTTTTCAATATTGCCGGTTGCCAGAATTGCAACTTGCGGCTGATTTATAATAGGCGTACCTATTATATTTTTGAATGTGCCGAAATTGGTAATTGAAAATGTGCCTCCCTGTATCTCATCAGGGGTCAGTTTGTTGGCACGGGCGGCATCTGCCAAACGATTCAACTCTTTTGTAATTCCGACAAGATTTTTTTGCTCGGCATCTTTAACAACCGGCACAATGAGGTTTCCATCGGGTTTTGCCACTGCAATTCCAACATTTATTCTTTTTCTGAGAATTATTTTGTCGCCATCAACAGATGAATTCACCTGCGGAAACTCTGCCAGGGCAGAGGCTGTAGCTTCAATAAAAAATGGCATGAAGGTTATCTTTTCGCCATATTTCTCCTGGAAAGCCGTTTTGTTTTTGTTTCTCCACTGAACCAGGTTGGTAACATCAGCTTCAATAACCGAAGTTACATGCGGCGAAACCGACTTTGACATTATCATATGGTCAGCAATCATTTTGCGCACGCGATCCATCTGAACCACTTCATCGCCCGGCCCTGCTGTAACCGGCGGAGCTGCTTTTCTTTCAGATGCGGCGGCAGGCTGTGCTGATGAAACTGCCTGGGCTTCAGGTTTTGTTTCAGCAATTTCTCCTTTTTTCTTTCTCTCGATATAATTCAGAATATCTTTTTTCTGAACCCTTCCATTGGCTCCCGAACCTTCTATGGTTTCAAGTTCTTCCAAAGAAATATTTTCTTCTTTGGCAATGGTTTTAACCAAAGGTGAATAGAAACGATTAGACATGTCCCGGCTTTTTTCAACCGAAGTCCCTCCTTTGTCTATCTCTTTTTCTGCCGGCTTTTCAGGCTTTGTTTTTTCATTCTCTGTAAGTGTTTTTTCAACAGGTTTGCGGCCTGATTCAACTGTTTCAGCAGTTTCTTCCTCTTCTTCTCCCTCCATATTAATTATGGCAACAATTTCGCCAACAGGAACGAGACTGTCAACAGGATGCAAAATTTCTTTGATAACACCATCGACCGGAGAGGGAATTTCCGAATCCACTTTATCGGTGGCCACTTCGAAAAGCATATCATCTTCTTCGATGGTATCCCCTTCTTTTACAAACCATTTGGTTATAGTGCCTTCCTGGATACTTTCACCAAGTTTAGGCATTACTATTTCAAATTTCGACATATTTTTATGTTTTTTTTACGGTTAATTGCAACTTTCGGTTTATTAAACACAGCATAAATTGAAATGTTCACATTACAATTTATGTTAACATTTTGTTGAAAGTTACAAAAAACGGAGTAGGATTAAAAAAGAAATTTTCAAAAGAATGTGCCGGGAAGAGAATGGAATCAATAAAACGACAAAACCGTGCTGTTTACATCTGTAAACTACCTGTTAGTTCACTGATATTCCCGATGTTATATTCTTTCAAATACTCTTCGAGGCCTTTGATTATTTCGAGGGGAATCATTGGATTTTTAAATAAAGCTGTACCAATCTGTACGGCAGATGCCCCCGCCAGGATAAATTCAATGGCATCTTCAGTATTCATAATTCCTCCCATGCCAATTACCGGTATTTTTACAGCTTTGGCTACCTGCCAGACCATTCGCAGCGCAATGGGTTTAATTGCGGGGCCTGATAGTCCGCCGGTTATTGTTGAAAGCAGAGGCCTGCGGGTCCTGGAATCGACAGCCATACCAAGAAACGTATTGACCAGCGAAACACTATCCGCCCCCTGACCTTCCACGGCTTTGGCAATTTCAGAGATGTCGGTAACATTGGGAGATAGTTTTACAATTAATGTTTTACTGTAAACTTTCCGTATTTCGCGGGTTACAGCTTCAGCTCCGGGGCAGGTAATTCCGAAAGCCATTCCGCCTTCTTTTACATTGGGGCAGGAAATATTCAGTTCAATGGCCGGAATTTTATCCAGCTCATTGATTTTTTCAGTGACTTCTATGTACTCCTCAACAGTTGAACCGTTAACGTTTACAATAAGCGGAGTTCCGTAATCTTTAATTTTCGGATAGGTGTTTTCGATAAAATAATCTACTCCCTTATTTTGTAATCCCACTGCATTTAGCATTCCCGAAGGAGTTTCCGCCATGCGGGGATATAAATTGCCGTCGCGGTTACGTGGGGTTGTTCCTTTGAGAAAAATTCCTCCCACCTGGGAAACATCGTAAAAATCGTTGATTTCCTGCGCAAAACCGCAGGTTCCGGATGCCAGCATCACCGGATTTTTCAAATGTAAATCGTGAATATTTACTTTTAAATCTGCCATTGTAATTCATTAATATTAAAAACAGGTCCTTCGGTACAAATACATTTGTTCCCATCTGTGGTGGGTTCTATGCAACACAAACAAACACCAAAGCCGCAGGCCATAAGGTTTTCGAGTGAGACTTCACAAAAAACACCTGCTTTTTTTGCCTCGCGGGCAACGGCTTTCATCATTGCATCGGGTCCGCAGGCATATATTTTGTCGTACGTTGTAATTTCATTTGTAAACAAGGGATGATGAATTACAAATCCCTTTGCTCCAAGTGAGCCATCTTCGGTTGTATAGTGCAAACGACCAAATTTCGCATACTCCTCAGGCCTGATGTGATCTTCGGCTGATCGGGCACCCAAAATAATATCGACATTGTTAACAGGAAGGCCGGATTCTTTGGATAGAAACAGCATTGGAGCAACGCCACTACCTCCTCCTATTGCAAGTATTTTTTCATTTGCAGAAGGAAAACTAAACCCTTTTCCAAGGGGATAAATCAAACTTAATTTTTCGCCGGGCTTGATTTCTGTCAAAACTTTGGAGCCACGACCAAGAATTTTAACAATTACTGAAAGTGAGTTTTGTGAATAATCGACTTCAAATACAGAAAACGGGCGTCTGAGAAAAATCTCTTTTGCATTTGTGATATCAATATTCACAAACTGTCCGGGATAAATATCCGGTAATGGTTCCGGGGAAATCAATTGAATCAGAAAGTTGGTATTATTTAACCGGGTATTTGCTGAAACAGTAAAATCAGCAACTGCTTTTTTACTCATTTTTGAATCATTTGCAGGCAAAGATAACCATATTTTACTGTTTCAGAATTGGGATAAAAAGAATTAATATAAAAAAAAAGGACCGTTAACTGGTAACGGTCCTGCTTCTGTAATTTCAATTAAAAATCTTAGGGCTTGTAAATCGAGAAATCATTATATTAAAACTATCATCTCGTCAGTATTAATTTGTACACTACAAATGTAAAAACTATATTGAGAACATCGTTCACTTTTGTAAATTTATTTTGATGTTGTAAAACATGATTTGTTTAACTATGTGTATTGATGTTGTTTGAATGTATACTCTTGAGATTATTTAGTTGGGGGTGTGGGATGAAAATGTACCGTCAGTATAAAGTAAAATAACTTTTTCAATATCAATTTTATTTACTTGCTGCCTGTTAAACGATAGTTGCGAAGCTTTTGAATATTCAGTTTCAGATGTATTTTCCGGTGATTTCGTTTGATGATTCATTTTCACATTTATCATTTCCCCTTCACCGGTAAGCAACCAGCGGGCATTAATTTCAGGAAATGTTAGCAGGAACCTTTCCAGGAAAACAGCTCCTGGCTTATTTCTCCCATTGAGTATGTGAGATATATTTGAACGCTGAACATCCAGCAAATCAGCTAATTCACCGGCTGATATACCTTTGTAATCAATGAATTCTTTAATGCGATCCTTCATTTTTTAAAGCTGAATGATTTTTATATACAAATGTAATTATTTAAGCAATACATTCTACATTTTTTTAAACATATTTTAATTCCGAAAAGAAACACCAGTTATTTTGATTAAAATACCATTACACTCTAAAATATTGAAAATCAATTGACTTATATATTTCGTAAATCTATAATTAAGTTGAATTAGTGCTTATTAAAGTATTGGTAATAAATAGTTTAATTTAAATTTTTAATCTACAATATTTAATTACTGAGAAATACTTTGTATAAATCTATAATTAAGTTTTGATCAAATATATTAAATAATTGGTATAGTGAGTTTTAAAACTTATTATAATACTAACTGCATTTACAATATAACCTGAATATTTATACCCCCTCCCCTACCATTTATTCACCAATAGATTTTGTTCATAATAAATCTGTCTAAATTTAGAATTCTACACAATGAAAGAAAAGTAATTTCTTGTGCCGTTACATTTATATATAATTGTATTCAATTCTGCTGTTGTAATTATTTACATATGTAATGGTATGTGACTTATATTAATGTTATTTTATTTGATTTTACATTTTTACAGCGTACATAACATACAGCAGTATTAGAATTCTGTTAACTTTTAAATCCGCTTTCAGTTTTCCGGTCGATCTGCTCTTTTTTAATAATGAAAAGTTATTATTCGATTCTTTCGTATTGATACCCTGCTTTCATTTCCCTGTTTCTGTATATTTGCCGGAGAAATTTAGAATATGAGATTCTCAGCGTGTTAAATTCATTCATTTTATGGATTAATCATCTGACTTATTGCATTTTAATTTTAGTTTAGCAAATTCTATTTTTTCACCAAATAAATTAAATTACCTGTTTAAGATATGAGATCGTTTCAAATTGTATACATCATCCTGTTTTTATTTGTATTTATCCTTCTTGCATGGTTAGCTTATAAAAATGTTTCAGCCATAACCAAAAAGCAAAACCGGAATCGTAGCAAATGGATTTTTATTTTATTAAATGGTTTGGTTTTACTTGGTTTTATATTTTTATATATCTATCCGTATCAGCCACGCCAGGCAACCAACTATCCTGCTTACTTTTATTTTAATGCACTACTCTTTGCCCTGTTTGTTTTTAATGTGCCGAACAGCCTTTCGTTTGTTTTGCACAAAGTATTTGAGCGCAAAAGAAAAATTTTGCCATTTACCGGACTCATAATTTCAATTGGCCTTGCATGTGGAATGATTTACGGAGTTTTATGGGGATCGCACAAAATACAGGTCAACCGAATTGAACTCGAATACAATAATCTTCCAACTTCATTCAGCAATTACAAAATCCTTCAGTTTTCGGATGTTCATATTGGAGGTATGCTAAAGTCGAATAAATTGCTCGATAAAACGCTTGCAGTTATTGAAAATGAGAATCCTGATTTACTGATTTTTACGGGTGATATAGTTAATAATTTTGCCAGCGAAGCTGACGGATTTCGACCTGTTTTAAAAAAGATGACAAACAAACACCAGGCATTTTCAGTTTTGGGAAACCACGATTATGGAGATTATACTAACTGGGAAAGCGACGAAAAAAAGCAGAAAAACCTGGAAGGAATAATTGCCACACTGAATGAAACAGGTTTTCAATTGTTGAACAATGCAAATACAGTAATCAAAAAAAATAATGACTCCATATTTCTGGCAGGCGTCGAAAACTGGGGCAATCCGCCATTTTCGCAGTATGCCAATCTTGAAAAAGCATTGGAGGGAATTCCTCCGGAAGCATTTTCCATTTTAATGACACACGACCCGGCACACTGGACCAGTAAAGTAAAAAAACGCGATGACGTAGAATTAACGCTTTCGGGGCACACTCACGGAATGCAATGGGGAATAAAGCTGGGTGGTATAAAATTCAGTATTGCCCATCTGGCCAATAAATATTGGGGAGGATTGTACCGCAGCAATAACTCGGTGCTTTATGTAAATACCGGTCTGGGGAATGTAGGTATTCCCTGGAGATTAGACATGGCACCAGAAATTACCGTTTTTACATTAAAACGAAGCAAAGTCGATTGAAAAGAGAAAGTCGAAATAAACACTGTTCAACTCCGGCAGATATGATGCCCTGATGCCAATATCAGCAGGAGCATAAAACCGGAGCAGGTTTGCATCGGCAGTCAGTTCGGCTCCAACTGAAGTGATGTCTTTTACAAAAGTTCCGGATACTTCACCGTCTCGGTAAAAATTTCCTTCCAGTCTTGTGAAATCGCCAAACAATGAGAGTTTTAACCGCTTAAGGTAAACCAGTTTCAGGAAATTAAAATCTGCATATAAAAAAGGCAATTTATAATCGGCTGTTGCCGTGTAAAGGTTGTTTGTGTTTATTCTTCCCCAGCCACGTGCATACCTTACAATATCAGAGAAGCCCAGTGAACTTCCGTTTTGGGTTTGCTGTGCCCCGCCGTAAATTTTCACTCCGTGATTTTTCATCAGTCCCGGAAGGTAAACTATTGAGTTCCCTCCCACTAAAGTTCCCGGATTTAACGACCCGGCAGGTGCATGCCTGTAAACGGCATTCAAAACTATACCAAAATCCGGGTACATATCCTGGTAACTCTTATTCATTAACTGATGGTAATAAAGCCGGTAACTCAATGAATGAAAATCGCCATCGTTAAAATTTTCAGGAGTGTTTGAATGACGTTTATAATTGGTATAATCATATTGAATTTCAGGTTGTAAAAGGCGGTTAAATATGCCTTTCCTGAAATTAAGTGGAAGCCTGATATCTGCACTTCCGCGGAGTTCGCCCCATGTATAACGTTTAAGCGTGGTATCAATTCCTGAAACTTGTCCCTGGTTATTACGGATATGCCGCAATTCATAATATTCTGAAGCCCGTTTGCCGGCATTGAATTCAAAATTAAACACCGGGTACCATCCCATATATTTGTAGCTGGCATGAAATTTCCCGGTTTTTTCTGTAATATCCCATTTATACCCCAGCACTGTTTCGGAAGTTCCGAGTTTATTTTGCGACATCAGGCTGACACCCGGACTGATTTCATAATCTGAAGCATCGATAAACAAAGGAGCCCAGCTATGAAAATTAAAAAGATGAGCCGCCTTGCTGTATTTTTTCGATTCATACATTATTGAATCGGTTTCTGAAAAATCAGGTATTCCCATTTCCTGTTCCGACAAAGCATCTGCCAGTTCATAATCTGCCGGCTGAACCTGGTCGAGCGGAATCACTTTTTCATTGGTGGCCGGAATTTGTATCAGCCTGAATCCATCGGCAGTATAATCACTTAAAACAATTTCAGAACCATCGGGCGAAATGGCAGGATGTTCCACACCAAAACGAGGCTCAAAAACCTGTTCAATTGTTTTTGTTTCCAGATTGAGGCGATACAAACTGTTTTTTCCTGAATAAGAACTGATAAAATAAAGAAACTCTGCGGATAAACGCAGGTGTTTTATATCGCCCATTTCCTTGTTCAATAAAATTTCCGATTCTTCATTTTTGAAATCAATTGTTACTATCCGCTTTCCTTCCTTTCCGAGAGTTATTGCAGCAACTTCATTCTCATTCATCCAAACCGGAGAAAAGAAATAATTATTTTGCGGAGTTTGAAACCGGTCAATTAAAGTTCCTCCGGGAACACTGTAAACCGATAAATAATAATTACTTGAAAAATCAGTTTCCACCACCACCAGTTTGTCATTGTTTTCGGAAAGCGCCGGGCTGAAACTTTTAAATTCAGGACTGATTTCAATTTTTTGTTTTGTTTGGGTATTGAACAGACGCAGCAATGATTTTCCGCTGTGTTGCCAACGTAGATCAGGAATCTGCTCCGACCACACTATCCAGTTTCCGCTGAATGAAGCCGATTCATTAAAAATATTTCCGGGAAAGAATAACTTTTTTTCTTTTCCCCCTTCATTGATTTTAACAAATGAAGGTATTTCTTCAAACGATTCTTTCAGCGAAATCACTTCAGAATTGTTGAGCCAGTTGTTATAAATATAACTCGTGAATTTATCTACTGAAGGTGAAACTATTGAATATTTTGCCGGGCTGAATTGTTCATCTTCAGCCACCCAAACATTTTTCAGGCTGTCGAATACCGACCGGTACAATTCATCTTCTTTAAAGCCGGTTTGTTCTTTTAATACTTTGTTTAAGGGGAAAATCGATAATGGTTTCTTGCCGGCATAAGTTACTACATCCTCCCATAATTTGCTTCCGTATCTGTCGCGGGCTGCTCCCACAATGTAATACCCGAGTTTGTAATGATTTGGAACAAAATCGCGGTACGATCTAAAATAAGCTTTATCGTAAGTAAAAACATCTTTTTGAACCACTTGCGCGCGATGTTCCATTAAAAACGAAGGAAATCTTCCGCGACCGTATTTGCTCAGAGCAGTTTCGGTAACTATTGCATCTCCCTCGATAAACCACCAGGGCAAATACGCCCCGAAAATCAGTGCAGTTCCCTGTTCTCCGAGAATTGCTTTTATCAGGCCGGGAATGAGGCTGTTTATTTTATCTATCTGTACCACATGCCTGAATTCGTGTAAAACAAGCTGTTCCAGCCAGTCTTGCGGATAAATCGACTGATGTGGCGTGGTATAGAATTCGGCCCGTTTGGGCGCCCAGCCCACCAGCCCGTTTGAAACAACGGTTTGCGTGTGAAGAATTACCGAAATCTTTTTTGGTTGATGATCCAGCGAATGGGCGCCAAATTCATATACCTTTTCAAGTTTACCTGCCAGTTTCTGCGCCTGGTTTTCGTAATAATCGGGATAAATAAGCTGAAAATTTGGTGTATTTATCTGACGCCAGTTGATGGATGCCGGATCCTGTCCGGTTTGAAAATACTGGGCGAACAGAAACTTTGCGGCAATTACCAATGAAAATAAGAGAATTGACTTCTTCATGTTTGTAAAATAATGAAACAAAATACAAACAAAGAAGTTGACAAAAGAAAAAAACAAAAACCCGGAAAAATCCGGGTTTCTGAAAACTTGATTGTTTGTCTGTCACGCTTCGTTGACTCCCAAGATAGGTATTGGATTTTCGTCATCGCTTTGATTCAGAACCGATTGATAAAGTGTAGCAAAAGCCGAATGAATCCACATAAATGAGATGATAGCTCCCACAAAAAATACAATTATACCGGCAATAATTATAAAAAATGAAAGCACGCCCATCCAGAACACTTTCCAGCCGTGGCCTTTGGTCATTTGCCAGCTCTTTTCAACAGCCTGCATGGCATCCAAATCTTTATCCATTACAAGATAAGGAACGAATGCAAGGCGGCAAGCAATAATAATGCCCGGAACGATAAGAAGAATAAAGCCAATAATCATTAGCGCCACAACTATCAGGTGGGCCAGCACAATTTGCAGGTACTTGTTTTTAAACCCGTCAAACAGGTATTTTAAATCAGTATCCTCACCGCGCATTGCTTTCAGAAAAAGAAATTTTTTACCGTAATTAATCACCGGAATAAACAGTAATCCGTAAGCCAGTCCGAAAATTGCAAAAGGAAAGACCCACACAAAATCCATCCAGTTTCCATTGTCTGCCTGCCAGTTTGCACCAAAAGGTCCGTTTAAAAGCCCGGCAATTATTACTGCAAGTAAAAGGGTTAAAAACGGTTTCCCGAACATGGTACGCCACCCGTAACTAAAACTTCCTCCTATCGAAGGAACCAAATCGTAATACTTTCTGCTTTCCATTTTAAATTGTTTTTAAATGATGTTTTCTGTTTCATTTTCAATTCGAAAATAGATTAAATGCTAAAAAAATCCTTCCTACTTTGGTAGGATTTTAAATATTCACTACTTTGGTAGTCTGCATTGTAAGCGGGAATTATATTTTTACATCAAAATACTACCAAAGTAGTAAACCATAAATGTTTGTTGAATACTTATTTTATCTGGCAACCTTTGTAGCCACTACCGGATTGGCTTTGATTGGTACTATGGTTTCTTATCAGTGTTTCCAAAATTTGAAGAAACCGGTTTTGCAACTATTGCTATACCAGCAAATATTTCTTTTTTCGTTTTTTATATACAGTATCTGGGGAAATCTCGCCATCCGGGAAATTGTTGCAGATGTTGAACTGGTTGCGGAACTGGAACATAAGCTTGCACTGTTTATTCCGTTAATCGGTACTCCGTTTTTAATGGTAAGCTGGTTTATGTTGCTGAAATTCGGGTTTAACCTGAATGGATACAAAATTCCCAAAAAGGTTGTTTATCTGTATTTTGCAAGTTTTATTGCAGGTCTGATTCTTGTTACTTTTTTGTTTCAGGCTGGTTACTTCAACATTCCTGGAAATCCGGACCTTACCATTGTCAGGATAATTGTTTTGCTGAACTTTCTGGTTCATTTAACATTGGTTTTTCCATTTTTACGGTACCGAAAAACTGCGGAAATGATTTATCCGAAAAAAGAACAGCAAAAAACATTCTTCATTTATTTTACAGGAGTAATGCTCTACAGCGTCATTTTATTTTTCTTCAACATTTTCGGATATATTTCCACCAATTTGGCCATTCTTCTGCTTTTTTTGGTGAGTATTATTTTTCCGGTGAGGTTAAAATACCTGCAACAGGAAAAACAGGAAGAAAACAGAAGCATCGATTATAAAACGTTTTGCGCTGAATATGAAATCTCCAAACGCGAGTCGGAAATAGTTTGGGAAATATGCACCGGAAAAACCAACAAGGCGATTGCCGAAAAATTATTTATTACCCTTCAAACCGTAAAAGATCATACCCACCATATTTACACAAAAACGCAGGTAAAAAGCCGGGTTCAACTGGCAAACCTGGTAAGAGAAAAAACCGGGCTTGCAGATTTTTAGCTCACCGGTTACTCTTCAAAAAACATATCTTCTTTAATCCGCTCAATGCGGTCGAGTGCATAATTTACATTTTTGGCTGCTTCCCCGCCCTCTTTCAAATAAATCTGGTAATAATTCAGCGCCAGTGTTTTATTCGAATTAAATTCTTCGTAAGTGGTGGCAATTTCGAAAAGTACTTCGTGGGCTCCCGGGTTTAATTCATACGCTTTTTTCAGTGCTTCTATCGATTCTTTAAACTTCCGCTGCTGACCCAGAATCTGTCCGAGGTGATGGTACATTTCAGGCAGATAAGTGGGATACGACATATCGATCGCTCCTTCCATAAAATCTTCGGCCTTTTCGTAGTTTGCCAGCTTTTTGTTGCATAAGCTTCTGTAAAACAATACAAAAGAGTCGTTTGGGTTGAGCCCATAAAGCGATTTTAAAACCTTCATCGATTGCTGTTCATCGCCCGCAAAGTAGCAGCTTATGGCATAATTCAGGTTGATTTTATATACCGAATCACCACCGGCAGAATAGTAATTCTCAAATTCGGTCATGGCATTTTCGTAATTACGCAGGCCAAACTGAAAATTGGCCAATTCGAGGTAAAAATCCGGATCTCCCGGAAATTGTTCCAATCCTTTTTCAATCAGCGAAACAATTTTATCGTGATTTTTACGGCCTGCATAAATTTTCATCAGGTTGAAATAGGATGAATAATCACGCGGATTTAGTTCCAGCACCTTTTCATACAAATGTGTTGCCTGCTCTTTATTCCTGGTTTGATAGGCACAAAAAGCAAATTGTTTGTTCCAGTAAGCATTGGTTGAGTCAGCCTGATAAATTTTATCAAATACGCTGTAGCCCTTTTGGTAATTTTTCAGGCTGATGTAATTTCGCCCAAGTTTTCCGGCCAATTGCAAATTTGTTGTATCGAGTTGATAAGCGCGCTCATAATACGGTAATGCATCGTTGTAATTTCCCAGAACAGCATGTGCTCCGGCCAGTTCCTGTAAAATTTCGGGATGGTTGGGTGCCAGTTTATGTGCCGCAGAAAACGCTTTTACTGCTTCGCTGAAGTTTTGCAACTGATTATAAACGATTCCCTTTTTCAGGTAAAGTTCAGCCCGTGGACTTTCTTTAATCTGATTTTCAATTTGTTGAAGGGCTGCATCGTACTTTTTATTTAATATCAGCAAATCAGTGCTTTCCTGTGAAAAAGAAACAACTGAAAAGCTCAAAAACAAAACGATTAAAAAGTGCACAACGGTTTTCATGACATTTTATTGATATGAGCTGCAGCTCATTGCTGTTTGTTATTTTATTGAAGCGCAAAATTTATCGGAAGGGTGTAGTTAACATTAACAACCTGCCCTTTTTGTTTACCCGGCTCCCATTTTGGGAGCGAATTGATTACCCGGAGTGCTTCCTTGTCGAGGTCGGGATGAATGCCCCGTGCTATTTTTGCATTGGTGATTTCACCGTTTTTGGCAACTACAAACGAAACAAAAACTTTTCCCTGGATATCATTCTCAACTGCAATTTCTGGGTATTGAATCAAAGCGGTAATTTCATTCCTGAGAGCTGTTTCTCCTCCTGGGAATTCAGGCATATCTTCAACTACAAAAAATACTTTATCGGTTTCGGATTGAACGCTTTCTTCGGCACCATTGTCTTTTTGTAGCAATAAAATGTTCCCGAGGCTGTCGTAGTCTGTTTCAAAATCGGGATTATTTAAAAATAACTGCTTCACTTTCTGTAGGTTTTCAACGGCTCCTTCAATTTTTAGTTTTTCATTCTGAACCGTCATTTTCATTGTTTGCTCTTCAGAATTATGAGGCATTTCAAACGACTCTTTCTGTTCGCAGGCAAAAACAATAACCAGTCCGGCTGCAACCAGAATTCCAAGAACCATTTTCCAGTTGGCAAATTTTGGCGATTCCAGCTTCGACATCATCTTTATCCGGTTTTTTATCAGCGAATAGTTGAAATTATTGGCGATTGCAAATTTTTCGCCGATGTACTGATTAAGCAGCAACTTTTTATAATAACCCCGGTTAATGCCGGAACTCAGCACAGCCTGGTCGGCGAGGTACTCGTGGTTTTCGCGAATGGCCCGTCGCAGCATCCACATAAACGGGTTGAACCATTGAAAAACGGAAAGTACTTCGAGGATGAGCACATCGAAAGTGTGTCCCTGTTTTACGTGTTCCAGTTCGTGGGCAATCATTTTATGATGATCGTCTTCTTTTTTGAGCGATTCGCTCAAAAACACATAGTTTAAAAAAGAGAACGGACAGGTATTTTGCGGTAAAGTAACCAAATTGAAACCATTCATTTTTTGCACAGGATGCCTGTTTATGAGCCAGGCGATACGGGAAATCCTCAGTAAGAACCGAAGAAACAAAAATACCACTCCGGTAAGGTACACAAAAATTATAGCGTCGGCCGAAAGTATGGCCTGCTCGACACTCCCCGATAAATCTTTCCCGTAAACCGTAACTGCTTCTATCAGGTTACGGTAAGGAGTTACCGTAATTTCGGCGAGCATTACCGGGTTGGCATTGAACACCTGGAAACGCAGAAACGGCAATACCACTGAAAACAGTACCGAGCCCAGCAAAAAAAACCGGTTCAGTTTAAAAAATGTTTCCTTTCGCAAAAACAATACATAAACCAGTGCAAAAAGGGACAAACTTATCCCCGATTCCAAAATAAAATTAACTGCGCTGTTCATTTTCGTCCGGATTTTCGTTTTCCAAATCGCGTTTTACGTCTTCCATCAATTCATCAAAATCAGAAAGACTCATGTTATCTTCTTTGGCAAAAAATGAAACCATTTCCTGGAAAGAACCGCTGAAATAATTTCGCATAAAATTTTTCATAAACGAGCGGGTATACTCTTTCCTGGAAACTAACGGATAATATTCATGGGTTTTTCCGTAGGCATTATGGCCTACAAAACCTTTTTTTTCGAGAATGCGAATAATGGTTGAAACCGTGTTATAGGCGGGTTTGGGGTCGGGCATTTCTTCAACCAGGTCTTTTACAAATGCCTTTTCCTGCTTCCAGAGAAGCTGCATTACCTGTTCTTCAGCTTTTGTTAGTTCCTTCATTTTTAAATTTTAATGATTTTTACGCACAGATAAATTACAACAAAAACTGTACCTAAAACTAATTTGTTAGTTTTCGAACTACTGCCTTAGTTTTTTGCTTATTGTTCTTCTCCCAGTGAAAAGTTAATGGGTAAAGTAAATTGTACATTCACTTTTTTACCGCGTTGTTTTCCGGGAGTCCATTCAGGCATTGAATTTATTACCCGCAAAGCTTCTTTATCGATTAAAGGATCGATGCTTCTTGCAACTTTTGCATTTTTAACTTTCCCGTTTTCTGAAACAATAAACGAAACAAACACTTTTCCTTCAATCTTCTTTTTCTGTGCTTCTTCCGGGTATTTTACATTTTCAGAAATAAACTTTTTCATAGCATCTTCACCTCCCGGATATTCGGGCATCTCTTCAACAATATAAAAAACCGGGTCTTCTTCTGTTTTTTCCTGTGCACCAACCTGTAGTGC
Source organism: uncultured Tangfeifania sp. (assembly GCA_964443035.1). GTDB lineage: Bacteria > Bacteroidota > Bacteroidia > Bacteroidales > Prolixibacteraceae > Tangfeifania. The sequence continues at coordinate 3,983 of CAYUBV010000008.1, read as the reverse complement.
AATTAAAACTGTTAAAATCACGGTAAAAATTAATTCAATTCTTTTCATGTCGTAATACTTTTTATTGTTTGTTTTTTATTAGATGAACTCCTGCAAATAAATTGCAAAAATTCAATCCCTCACAAATGGTTACATTAATCAGCAGGAATTTTTCGAAAGATTTTTTACTGAAGCTGAAAATTAATAACTGCATTGAAATAAACTTTAACCGGTTTCCCGCGTTGTTTGCCCGGCTTAAAATTTGGCAAACTGTTTATAACACGAAGAGCTTCCTGGTTCAATGACTGATCGACGCCTCTTAAAACCTGTGCATCACTCACAGCACCATGTTCATTCACAACAAATTTCACATAGACTTTGCCCTGAATGCCGTTCTCCTGGGCTATCACCGGATATTTCACTGCATCGTTAATGTATTTGTACAGTGCCCTGTCACCTCCGGGAAATTCTGCCGGATCTTCAGCAAAATAAAAAATTTCGTCTTCTGTCTCCTCCTCTTCATGTGCGTTCAAAATCGGCTGAATATCAATAATTGTTTCGTCATCGGCCTCCGAATCTTCGATTTTCAGCTCTTCATCAATTTCCGCATCGTTCTCAACAATATTCAAAACCTCAACTACTTGTGGAGGTGGTGGTGGCGGAGGTTTTACTTCCGGCTCGCGGGTAATCGGAATAATCTCCTCCTCTACTTCTTTCGACTGAACAATGCCCAAAGATTCGGCTGCACTTGGCTTTGCTTTCCATTCAAAGGCCAGAAATGTTGCACCGAGTGCCAAAACAAGCCCAATTAAAAAGAAGGTGTTTCTTTTGTTCTCGAGATCTGCTTTTGTCGATTTTTTTGTTTCCATAATCTTTAATTGTTTTCCGGTTCTTAATTCGATTGGTCAGTACAAATATAAAACTAAGTTTTTAGTTTACAAACTAATTTGTTAGTTATTTAATGCATTGCCAATATTATTACTTGAAAATCAATTAAATATAAAACTAATATTTTAGTTGTAATGTGTGTTTCGCAAGATGGGAATATAGAAAAATCCGTCGGGCGGGTTTAAACTGCCCGACGGATTACAGTATAGTTAAACTCTATTTAAACAGATCTTTTAATCCTTTGCCCAGCTTTTCGAGTGATTTTTGCAAATCGTCTTTGGTGGATTTTTTCACCTCTTCGGTAATTTTTTTGCGGGCATCATCGAGGTTGATTTTTACTTCTGCTTCTCCTACCGGTCCCTGCACCAAAACAGAAGCAGGAATTTGCTGTATGCGTTCTTCTCCGGGTAAAACATTCAGAATGCTTTGAATATCCGGGCCAAAAGCCGCTCGTTCAATCTGAAAATCCATGCGCATATCTATCAGATTTTCAGTATTTATATTTCCCGAAATGGTTGTTTCCTGCCCGGCTACTTTTGTTGAAAAAGGATTTATCTGAATTCCGCCATCTACAATTGTAATGCTGGCTCTGAAATCATCTACTGCGACATTGTTCAGTTTTTCGGCATTTAAAATTCCTTTCAACTCATTAAAAACGGGTGAATTAATAATTTTCAGGTCGTTGGTGCTGAATGTCCCCTTTCCGTCAATGGTTGGGCCAATAAAATTAAAAGTTGGACTTAACCGTCCGCTGACTTTCAAATCGGTATTTATTTTGCCCTGGCTTTGCCCGGCCACCGGAACCAGTTTTCTGAAACCGGTCAGTGTTTTGTAGGCTTCAGGAATATCAAATCCTTTGGCATCCAAACCAAAATCAAAAAGTGGTTGATTTTCGGGAGTGTTTTCATAAGAGCCGGTCAGTTGCAATGTTCCGTCTAACATTTGCATATTTAAACCGTCGAGCATCAGTTTGCCGTTTTGGGCGGTTATCAGTCCGTTTACGCCGGTTATGGTTAAACGGTCAAACAGAACGCGCTGAATATCGGACTGAAAAGTAAAATCGATATTTTCAGGAACATCGAAAGCCAGCATTTCAGATTCCTGCTCCTGTTCAGGCATTTCTTCCTCGGCAAGCAACTGCAATAACTCATTCAGGTTCACCAGCGAAGAATTCAGCCTTAAATTGCCGGAAAGTGTTCCGTCAGTAAAATAATAGCCGAGGTAATTCGACACGCTTCCCCCTAAATCAAAATCGCTTTGCCCGACATTTACCGCAAACTCGCTTAGTGTTACATCGCGTGGCGAAAATTCCAGTCTGCCGCCGGGAATTAAAACCTGCTGGGTAAGATCCGGGGAATCATACACAAAATCAGATAAAACCACTGTTCCGTCTGAAGTAATATTGGTGTAGTTTTCATTTTCGATGGCTGAGTAATTTCCATTCGCTTTAATGTCTGCATCAATAAGTCCGGCAATATAAACGCTGTCCATAGGCAATGCATCTTTTAAATCGTTGAAATTTATTTTGCCTTTCAAAGCGCCGTCAAAATAGGGATCCTCAACAAGGTTGTTCATAATCAGCGAAAAATCTACCGGATTATTTTTTACTTCGGCATGTGCATTCTCAACTTTCACTTCGGTAAAATTCAGTTCTCCCTGCGGTTTTGAAACAGCTACATTGGCCGAAATATTTCTTATTTCTTCCGGAAGATCGGTATAATGCAAATTTCCGTTTTCAACAACCATATCGAGCTGAAAAGCCGGGTAGTTTTCACCGATATAATAACCGGTTGCTCCACCCAGGATTGTTGCTGTTCCGCTGGTTTCAATACCTTCCAGGTACGATTCGTATTCAGGCGGAATTAGTGCCAGAAAATTATCGAACCCGGACTCTTTTGTTTTAAGGTCCAGATCGAAAAACATGCTGTCGTTCGGAATTTGAATCATCCCTCCTATTTCGAGTGGCAACCGGTTGAGCACCAATTCATTTTCACTGATTGAAATGTCCATTTTTTCATAATCGACAATGAGTTTCGTCTGGGTTTCAACCGACAAGCCGGAAATATAATCTGTTCCCTGGTAATGTATCAGGAAGCGTTCAGCGCCTCCGTCAATGTCGAGATCGGCAGAGGTTCCGTACATTTTCCCGGAAATAATGAAATTTATGCTTTCGAGAGCAACCTGCATGTTTATTTCCCGATCATCGTAAATAAAATCTGCTGATTCAATTCCTATTTTTTCGAGCTGCAAATTAATTGCTTGCTCAGATTCGGATTCCGTTTCGGGAGTAGCTGATTCAATCATCAAATCCCAGTTTACATTCCCTGATTCTGCCACCACCAGTTTTAATTTCGGTTTTTTCAGATTAATCTCCTCAATCTGCATATCATCGAGGTTAAAAAGCTGCATAAGGCCGGTGTGGGCACTCACCGCATCCGCCTGAAAAAGTGTGTCGGCCTGGAATTCTTCTTTACCAATTACCGTAACGTCGCGCAGTTCTACAGTAAGTTTCGGAAACGGCCGAAACAGCGAAAGGCTGAAACCGGTAAATTCCACTTCGGCATCTACATTTTTATTGATAGTGGTTTTGGTTTTTTCCATCAATGCGTCTTTAAAAAGCAGTGGAACGACAGCGAGAGCCGCCACCAGCAAAACCACTATTATTCCTGTAATTATCAGTGTTTTTTTCATGTTCTTTTTTTTAAATCAACTTACGCAACATTTGCAGCGCCGTTTGGCTCGACCGGATAATATTCCGCTCGCGGTTATCGCCAAAAACATATTTCTCTGCAATTACTTCATCATTGCCGGCAACCGCAATCCATACCGTTCCCACCGGTTTTTCTTTTGTGCCGCCTTCCGGACCGGCAATCCCGGTTGTTGCAATGGCATAATTTGTATTCATTGTTTCCTTTACTCCTAAAACCATCTCGCGCGCAACCTGTTCACTTACGGCCCCGTTTTCCTGCAATGTTTCAGTAGTTACTCCCAGTATTTTTTCTTTCATTTGGTTGGAATAAGCAATCACTCCGCCTTTGAAATACGAAGAGCTACCGGGAACTGATGTTATTAAATGCGAAATGTAGCCACCGGTACAGCTCTCAGCAATTGCCAAC
>CAYUBV010000007.1:15470-26556 GCA_964443035.1 uncultured Tangfeifania sp. | reverse complement strand
ATGCAGGATGAAAATCAAAACGGAGAGCCTGATGATTCCTGGTACGAAATTGCCGGAAGCAATTATTTTCATTCTGAAACAAAGAGAAATCACGGGGTTATTTATTTTGAAACCGACACACGAGACATACTGTGGAAAGCCGATTCAGGTCAAACCGGTTGGGTAAAAGCCAACAGTTTTAATTTGCAGGAATATTATCCGCTGCCTGAATATTTTGCTGATTATCCGCAGGATTCTGTAAAATTTACCGGATCACTTTTGTCTCCGGCCATCGACAGTTCGGATACTCAAAATATTAAAAATGAAGCATTTGCTTTTGGATATGCAGACAATCGTCCCCGGCAAAAAGGAGTTAATTTATCAATCCCGGATAATCCGTACACAGAAGTGGTTGAAGGCGCCGGCGGCGATCCCATCGATATTTCGTGGGCGGTCGACAGCATTGGAAATTACGTTGAACTTGACTCCATCCATTTTGTAAAAATTGTTTCCGGCGTGCTTTTCAGCGCTGGCAGGCTGGGCGAAATTTCAACCGATGTGGCATGGCTTGCCGATGTGGAACCGGGAGCGGAAGTTTCAGATAAAAATGAATTGTTGGTTATCTGCCACCATCCTGAAAAAATGCTTGTTGGTGATACGCTATTGCTGGAAGCTAATTATTTCGAAAACGGAAAAATTTCAGATGAAAATATAAGTTATGTTTCTTCAGATGAATCAGTTGCCGAAGTAAATGAAAACGGAAATCTTACTGCAAAACAAAAGGGAGAAGTTACGCTTTCCATTTCAGCGGGTAATGAAGTTAAAACCGAAACAATGAAAGTGGTTGTACCGGATTCAATTGAAATACTTTCAGATGTTTCCGGTTTTTATCCCGGTGATTCGGTGTTGCTCGCGGCCAGTGTTTATGACAATGAAGGTGAAAAACTAAACATATCGCCGGTATTTTCTTCCTCAAATCCGGGAGTTGCTGAAATCGTTCAACACAACAATCAGTTTTGGCTGCATGCCCGGCAGCCCGGCGAAGTTGAGCTGATTTATTCGGTTGCCGGCTTTGATCTGCAGAAAACGCAAACCGTTAATGTGCTTTCAGAAAACGACAAAATCCAAATCTATTTTTCCTGTAAAAAAGCAGATGAAAACCTGCTTCCTCTTCAGTGGATTGAGGTGGGGTCAGCCGATTTAAACAATTTTGTGGGTGAAAGAAACCATGATTATTCTAAGCTGAACCGTCCTACGCTTTTTCATGCCCTGGCAGCCGGATTAGCCAAAGCTGACGTGAATTTTGAATTCAGGGACGACAATGCTGTCAACGGAGACTTGTATTTGTATTGGGTTGAAAAGGGTGGAATATTTACTTACGGCTGGGGTGGAAAAACCGATTCGGAAGCAAAAGCACGTGGCTGGAATGCCCGGTTGAACGGCTCGCAGTTTATCAACAGTTTCAATAATATTGAAATTTCGAACGGCGACACGGTAGATTTGTCCCATGTTCCGGATATAACTTCTCCGTGGACCTACATCCGGCTGCTGGCCGGCAAAGATTCAGCGTTGGTAAACGAAGAAATTGAATTTTTCCTGGAGGAAACTACCTGCACTTTTTCGAACGGTGAAATAACTGAAAATGGTTGGCAGCCCGTTGAAAATGGCGAAATCATTCTTGCTGATAATTATTATTTTACCGGTGCCGACGGAAAAGTAAATGTACTGATAGAAACCAATCCGCCGGTAACTTTCTATTCAGCAAACAATGCCGTTCTCATAAAAGAAAGAATTACAACTTCGGCTAATTTACTCGAATTCGGGAACCTGAATATTTATCCGAATCCGGTTGAAAATTTGCTGACGATTGATGTGGATGGGTTCCAGGAATACAGTTTGAAACTCACAAACCTGAACGGAAAGGTGCTGAAAGAAAATTCTTCTCAATCGGGAGCCACCCAAATTGATATGCAAGTTTATTCACCCGGAATTTATTTCCTGCATGTTCGGCAAAATAATAATTCTAAAACCTTCAAAATCATAAAAAAATGAGGCTGAAATTCCTTCTTCCGGGATTGATGTTTTTACTGACGGGCCATTTTGTTGGGGCACAAAATGTTTCTGACTCGGTTTATATTCAGGAAATTCAGGTATTGTCAAAACGAAAAGTGGAGGAAGCAGGCCTGAAAATTACACGACCTGACTCCATAGCCCGGGCTGCTTCAATAACTACTGATTTGTCGGATTTGATTGCTGATTATTCTCCCGTTTATATAAAATCTTACGGCGCCGGCTCGGCAGCAACGGCCAGTTTCAGGGGAACAGCCGCTACCCATACACAGGTTTTGTGGAACGGCATGAACCTGAATTCGCCCATGCGTGGTTTTGCCGATTTGTCGCTGCTGCCCGTTTTTTTTACCGATGATGTTTACCTGCTGCACGGCGGAAGTTCGATGACCAAAGGCAGCGGAGGATTGGGTGGCAGCATTGTACTGGAAAACAAACCCAACTGGAATTCCGGCTTCAATTTTAAAACACTGGCTGAAACAGGTTCCTTTGGAAGCCGGAAAGCTTTTCTAAAAGTGAATTTCGGGAGTGAAATGGCCAAATCTGATACCCGGGTTTTTTATGAAACTGCCGAAAACGATTTTCCTTTTTATAATTCCGGCATCATTCCGCACCGATTGGATACGCTGAAAAATGCCGGTTACCGGAAAGCCGGGATTTTGCAGGAATTTTATTTCAGAAGTTATACCGATAATTTTTTTACCGTGCGTTTTTGGGCGCAGAAAAGTGACCGTAATTTGCCCCAGTTAATGTCGTACCAGGGAAGTTTGCGGGAAGAATACCAGAAAGATTTGATGCTGCGCGGCCAGTTTGAATGGAAAAAATATACCGGCAATCTGAACTACCATTTTTTTACAGGCATCAATTCCACCCGGCTGGATTATTACCGTGCCACTCCGCAGTTTAATTATGTGAATGAAGATTCGGAAAGCCGCGAAACCAGTTTTTTGAATCATTTGCGGATATTCCGGCAGTTTGATGAAAAAACGTATGCAACAGTAAGTTTCGATGCCAATTACCACGAAGTGCTGTCCAAAGGAAAAAGCAATGAAACAGGGTACAGGGAAAACCGGCTGGAAACCAGTTTGCTAATGAATCTGCATTTAAAACCATCCAATCGTTTTGCTGCATACATTTTAATGCGTTCTGAAAATTACGATAAAACAATTGTGCCGCTCATTCCTTCTGCCGGGATGGAATGGCTGCCTTTCCGCAACCAGCCTTTTTTAATGCGGGTGAATGCTGCACGTAATTATCACAAACCTACATTGAATGATTTGTACTGGATTCCCGGTGGAAATGCGGATTTGTTGCCCGAAGACGGATTCACGGGCGATGTATCATTTTCGGGCGACTTCAGTTTTAACAGAGTTGAATTCAACAGTGAAATCACCGGCTTCCTGTCGAAAATTGAAAACTGGATCATTTGGCAGCCTGCTGAAAACGGGGCTTATTTCTGGGAGGCAAACAATGTAAAAGATGTACTTTCCCGTGGAATTGAATATTCTTTCACTTCAGAATATAATTGGAAAAATATCCGGTTTTTATCGGGTGGAAATTATTCTTTTACAAGTACTTCGAACCTGAATGCTGTAAGTTCGGTCGATCAGTCACGCGGTAAGCAATTGATTTATATTCCAAAACATAAAGGAAATATTTATTTAAGTGCGGGCTGGCAGAAATTTGTGCTCAGGTACGATGTGAATTTTGTGGGCAAGCGGTTTACCAAATCCAGCAATATTGAATCGGATTACGAGCGGATTTTGAATCCGTACTGGCTGAGTAAAGTAACTTTGGAAAAGCAGGTTAATGTTCAGGATTTAACATTTAATCTGAAATTTACAGCAGATAATTTGTTTGATGAAACTTACCAGAGCATTTTGTGGCGGCCAATGCCCGGTCGTTTTTACAGTTTCTCGGCAGCAATCAATTTGAAATAATGGTGCAAAAAATTTTCAAAATAGCAATTTTACTGTTTCTGGTTGGAGCATGTGCAGAAGAACCGGTTGAAACGGTGTTTTTTGACCTCGATACAAAAAACGGCGTTTTTATATCGTGCGAAGGAAACTTTATGTACGGAAACGGTTCGCTTTCGTTTTACAACACTGAAACAAAAAATGTAACCAATCAACTTTTTTATGCCCGCAACAATGCTCCGTTGGGCGATGTGGTGCAGTCGCTTTCCCTGTTTCATGATTTGCTGTTCGTTGTAGTAAATAACTCAGGAAAAATTTATATTGCGGATGCTGAAACCGCTGAATATCGCGGCTCCGTTACCGGTTTAACCTCACCGCGTTACATCCATTTTGTTTCCGGTGAGAAAGCTTATATCTCTGATTTGTATTCAACTGAAATGACAATAATTCATCCGGTTACTTTTGAAATAACCGGTAAAATTGATTTGGGAGGACACACCTCCGAGCAAATGGTGCAGGTTGGTAACTACCTGTTTGTGACATCGTGGTCGAATGACGAATTTGTTTTGATTATAGATACCGAAACCGATGAACTGGTGCACTCAATCAAGGTTCCGTTTCAGCCAAAAGATTTGGAAGTGGATAAAAACGGGAAAATCTGGGTGCTTTCCGAAGGAAGTTACGAAAATTTAGGGGGGCAGGAATATGCTGCCGCGCTTACACGAATTGATCCGCAGACATTTACCATTGAGCAGATTTACCGGTTCGAAACAGGGCAAAATCCTTCGGGACTGGAGATAAACAGTTCGGGCGATACATTGTATTTTTTGAACGGCGGTGTTTGGAAAATGAGCATCGAAAATCGTTTTTTGCCCGACTCCGTATTGATTCCTTCAAATGAAAAGTTGTTTTACAATCTGGCGGTAAATCCGGAAAACGATGAGATTTATGTAACAGATGCCATCGATTACACGCAGAATGCTTTGATTTACCGGTATTCAGAAAATGCTGAATTGATTGATTCGTTCAGGGTGGGAATTAATCCGTCCGATTTTTTGTTCAGGTAAAACCGGAGGTAAAAAAACGGGAATGATTAATCCCCGTTTCTTTTTCTGTCTCTGAATTTTTTTATCATCTGAAATTTGAATTCATTTTCAGCTTTGTAGAGTTTCAATACTTTACGAGGAGGTAAAATATCCAGGAATTTTTCATTGTATTCAACCATCATATCTGCTTCTTTCTTATTACTTGCAGCGTACTCGCGCGTAAGTCGAATAATTTCTCTTTCCGACATATTATCCCCGGCATCCCTTACTTTATCTTCCAGGTTTTCACGATGCTTATGCGCCTCCCATCTTTCTTTTTCAAGCTGGTTATAAACAGGCCAGAACTCTTGTGCTTCAGCGGGTGTTAAATCCAGATTCGTGGTTAAAAATGATACCTTTTCTGCCCGGAATCTTTCCCATTTGTTTTTATGATCTTTATCTTTGGGCTGGGCGTTTACAGTTGTTGCAGCAACAACAAATATCACGATTGTAAATGCGATTATTCTTTTCATACTATTTTTTAATCATCGGTTTCTAAATAAATTTCATATTCCGACATATTTGAACTGATGTAATTCATCAGTTCTTCGTCGTCAAATGCAGCGTCTTGTGCAGGTTCCTCTAAAATGGTAAAAAAAGTGTTTTCATCTATTCTTTCAATGAGTGCCCTGTACGGATCTTCATCCTCGATAGTTGTCGTTTCGGCAGTAGTGCTTTTCGTGAGAATATCTGGCAGGAACGATTTGATGGGCCAGTAAACAAGCATTACCACCAGCAAAAAGCTTGCTGCCAGGCCTATGGCTGGTTTTAGCAAGCGAATAACGCGGCTTTTTTGCTTTGGAAGAACGTGTTTTTCAGCTTCCAGCTTTGTGTGAAGCCGGGCCGGAAAATCGTCGAAATAATGATCCGGGACATCAAAGGGATGTTCCTTTTTCATTTTCGACAATTCTGGTGCAATTTTCTCAAGTTCGTTCATATCTCCCATTTTTTTATTTTGACTTATTTTTAGCTGAATAGTTTAATCCATATTTATAAATCACTGTTTTTCAAGAACTCTTCAATTTTTTTTGCCGCATGATGGTAGGAAGCTTTTAACGCTCCCACCGAGGTTTCAAGAATTTTCGACATGTCTTCATATTTTATCTCATCAAAGTATTTCATATTAAAAACAATGCGCTGCTTGTCGGGCAACCGGAGAATCGCTTCCTGCAGTTTTAGCTGAATTTTATCTCCCTCAAAATACGGATCCGACATCAGGTTATCTTTTAAATAATCATTCTCGTCGTTTACCGACATCAGGTTTCTTCTTTTTTTTGAATTTAAAAAAGTAATGGCTTCGTTGGTGGCAATCCGGTAAAGCCACGTATAAAGACCTGATTCTTCGCGAAAATTCCCAATGTTTTTCCAGACTTTTATGAAAGTGTTCTGTAATATGTCATCCGTATCATCGTGGTTAAGTACCATTTTTCGGATGTGCCAATAAAGCCGCTCCTGGTATTTTTTTACCAACCTGTGAAAAGCAAGGTCTTTCTGACCCTCTTCTTTCAGTTCGGCAATAAGCTCGCGGTCTTCATTGTTCATGTTGGCAATTTTGTGAGTATGACCAAAAAATATATCAAAGGTTTAAGCAGGTTAAATCCTGAAATTTAATCCTTTTTCAACCAACTGGTTATAAACATCACTATCGAATGAATAGAGTCTTGCTGCGCGGTGCGCCACATTGGTTTGTTTTTCGTTGGTATCGATGAGCAGGCCCATATTCCGGATTTTTTTCCTGAAGTTTCGTGTATCGAGCTTTTCTCCCAGAATTACTTCGTACAGTGTTTGAAGCTGGGTCAGCGTAAATTTCTCCGGTAAAAGATGAAAACCAACCGGGTGATACTGGGCTTCTTCGCGCAGTTTTTTCAATGATTGTTCAATGATTTCCTTTACATCGAAAATTACATCGGGCAGGTCGTTTATATCGAACCATTTTACAGATTTGGCGAGGGGCGAAAGTTGCAAATCGTGATAATCCGGATTAATCAGTGCGTAATAAGCCACCGTCAGCACGCGGTAGTGCGGCACCCTTTTGAGCGAGCCAAACGTTTTTACCTGTTTCAGGTATAAATTATCGAGGCCGGTAGTAATTTGCAGAATTTTTTTTGCATACCCGTCCAAATCTTCTTCGGTTGGCAAATGCGTACCGATTAATCCCCAGTAATCATCGGAGCCAAGCGCCGGATTTTTTTCGAAAAGAATTTTGCTTTGCTCGTATTCTTCTTCCGAAGTGAGGAAGTTTTCAATTAGTTCCGGTTCGGCCTGCCAGAGCAGAACTTTCAGCTTATCGTTTTGAAACCCGAAAATAACGCAGTCGACCGATATGTTTTTTAATATCATAAGTATTAAGTTTAGGCAAATGTACAAATTGAAAATCTATTTTTTATATTGTTTTGTTAATTAGTCAGTAACTTAATAAACAGGGACGTTTAAGGTTTTGGGCTGAAGTGAAGTTTTTATTTGAAAATGAATAAGGGAACTGAGAATATAATACCTTTGCACCGCAAATTTTAAAAAATAAAAATGGCTTTAAAATGTGGTATTGTTGGTTTGCCAAATGTAGGAAAATCAACACTTTTTAACTGCTTGTCGAGTGCTAAGGCACAGTCGGCCAACTTTCCGTTTTGTACAATTGAACCCAACATAGGGGTTATTACCGTTCCGGACGAACGGTTGATAAAGCTTGCCGAAATCGATAAACCAAAAAAAGTAGTACCTACAACGGTTGAAATTCTCGACATTGCAGGCCTGGTAAAAGGGGCCAGCAAAGGAGAGGGCCTGGGAAACCAGTTTCTGGGAAATATCCGCGAAACCGATGCCATTATACATGTGTTGCGTTGTTTCGAAAACGATAACATTACGCATGTCGATGGTTCCATTAACCCGGTGCGCGACAAGGAAATTATCGATACCGAACTACAGTTGAAAGATTTGGAAACCATTGAAAACCGCCTTGAAAAACTGGAAAAACAAGCCAAACACGGCAACGATCCGAAAGCAAAAAAAATGGTGGAAGTGGCGAAAAAGTATAAAGAAGTTTTGGAATCAGGCCAGTCGGCACGCACACTTCAGCTTAAAAGTGAAGAAGAAGTGAAAATTGCCAAAGATTTTTTTCTGCTCACCAACAAACCGGTTTTATATGCCTGCAACGTGGATGAAGCTTCGGCAAAAACAGGGAATACATTTGTGGAGCAGGTAAAAGAAGCTATTAAAGACGAAGATGCCGAACTGCTCGTGATTGCCGCTGCCACTGAAGCCGATATTGCCGAGCTGGAAGAATATGAAGAAAAGCAGCTTTTTCTGGAGGAGCTTGGATTAAAAGAACCGGGTGTGAACAAACTGATTCATTCGGCTTACAGCTTGCTCGAGCTGCAAACATTTTTTACCACCGGACCCGATGAAAGCCGTGCCTGGACTTTCACAAAAGGAACCAAAGCCCCTAAAGCTGCGGGTATTATTCACACAGATTTTGAAAAAGGATTTATCCGTGCCGAGGTAATAAAATACGACGATTATGTACGGCTCGGCTCGGAACATGCCTGCCGCGAAGCCGGTAAAATTTCAGTGGAAGGAAAAGAATATGTGGTGAAAGACGGCGATGTTATGCACTTCAGGTTTAATGTGTAAAGTCGCCCGGTCTGCCACCAAGCGGACATTTTTCCAAAGGGGAAAATAAACGAGCGCACCTGATGAAAGAAAAGTTGAGCATAAAAAAGGGTTGACCGTGAAAGTCAACCCTTTTTTAGTTAAGAAATTTTTTCTTAGCGCTGTGGCTGCACGTCGCTCATATCTTTTACAATGCCGTTTTTGTCTACTTTAATTTGAACATCTTTGGCAATTTCAAGGATAATTGTAGATTCTTTCACTTCAACAATTCTCCCGTAAATTCCGCCGGTAGTAACAACTTTATCGTTTTTTGCCAGGCTTTCCCTGAATTTACGTACCTCTTTCTGGCGCTTCATTTGCGGCCGAATCATAAAAAAGTAAAACACGACAATAATCAGCAGGAGGGGTAAAAAACTCATCAGTGGATTTGCATCCTGACCTTCAGGTTGCATCATCAGAATAACATTCATCATTTTATCAGATTTTTAATTTTTAATATTCAATTGTTTATTATTTACTTCAACAAAAATAACCAATTGTTTTGGTTTTTCAGTATTTGCCTGAATGGTAATTGATTTTAACCGGTGTTTCATTACCCTTCTCCAATAAGTCCGCGTCCAATCTTACTGATTTTGCCGCCTGTTTTCAGGTCTTTTAATGTTTTATCGAGAATTCCGTTGATGAAATTGCGGCTTTTTTCGGTGCTGTAGAATTTCGACAGCTCGATGTATTCGTTCAGCGACACTTTGGTGGGAATAGAGGGGAAATACAAAAATTCGGTAATGGCCAGTTGCATCATCAGAATGTCCATAAAAGCAATCCGGTCCAAATCCCAGTTTTTTGAGTGTTCTTTAATGAGTTCCCTCAATTCATCGTGATTGATAATGGATTTTCGCAGCAGCTCTTTGGCAAAATCGCGGTCGTCCTGGTCTTTGAAAAGTGGCAGCAGCCGCTGGTCGGAATCTGAGTTGGGAGTGAATTTTTTCAGGGTTTTCGAAATCATCGAAACCACAAACTCCACATCGTCGTTCCAGTAAATGCTCTGTTCTTCCAGTGCCTGGTATAAATCTTCGGTTACCAGGATAATTTTGGTGAAAATTTTATCGACAAATTTTCGGTCATCCAGAAACGAGCGGTTTTTGTCGGCCATGTATTCTTCGTAAAAATCCGATTCAGTCAGAAACAGGTATAACTCTTTTACCAGTTCCGGATTGTTTACCCAGGTCAGTTTTTTCTGCCCGATATAGGAATTTAACTGGCGGTTTTCGCGCAGTTGCTGAATAAGTTGGTTGCTAATAAATTTTGTATTGGGGTGCAGGTCTTCCTCGGTGGGCTGGTGTTTCCGGCGGCGTATCTCGATTCTCTTTTCTGCGTAGTCGGCAATTTCAATCACCAGCGCCAGCAGGTAGTGGTACAAATCGTAGCTTTTGTTGATACAGAAAAAAAGCTCTTTTTCCGTGTTCCCGAGCGTTTTCCCGGGCGATGAGTAATAAGCGTATAACACTTGCAATACTTTGGTACGGATAATCCTTCTGCTAATCATGCTTTAATGAACTTCGTATTTTGTGGCCCAAAAATAGTACTTTTTCAGAAACACCTGAGGTTTCTTTTCATTTTCCTGAAAAATGATTTGAAACGATCACATTCTTAAAATTCCCCCGTATGGCTCACATTTCCCGGCTTTTTGTACTCATTCCCGTTTTCTTCTGCCAACTGAGACTGATCACTGCCGGCTTCTTCATCTTCCTCCTCTTCCTCTTCTTCCCAGTCGAATTTATGGCGGCGAATGCCGTATTTTCGGTAATAAAAAGCAAACACCACGCCTGAAACAGCACCCCACAAATGGCCCTCCCACGAAATTTCGGGGCGGATGGGCAGCATTCCCCAAACCAGTCCGCCGTAAAGAAAAACCACTACAACCGACAAGGTGAGCAGTCTCACATCGTTGCGGATGATTCCGCTCACAAAATGAAATGCAGCCAGTGCGTAAACCACACCGCTTGCCCCGATGTGCCAGGACTCACGCCCTGCAATCCATACACAAATACCGGCCAGCAAATACATTTGTATGAAAATGCGGTAGGAAATGCGGCGGTAAAAATAAATCAGCATGGCCGAAAGGATAAAAAACGGCGCTGAATTGGAGATGAGGTGGCCAAAATCGGAATGAATAAACGGAGCGAATAGTATGCCTGGCAACCCTTTTAAATGATGCGGATAAATACCCAACTGCACAAAATTATAATCACCCACCTGCTCTACAATTTCAACTATCCAAAGTAGGGCCACAAATGCTGCCGGCAGAATCAGGCTGTGGTAAAAAATCTTTTTTTCCAGTTTCGGATCCAGCTTTCTGGGGTTGCTCGGATAATATCTAAACAGGCGCATACACTTTTAAATTCCAAATATCAAAAAAACAAATCACAAATAAAT
>CAYUBV010000007.1:0-15370 GCA_964443035.1 uncultured Tangfeifania sp. | reverse complement strand
AAATAAATTCCAATTTGTGAATATTCAATCTTTAAACGATTGAAGTTGTATCAGAGTACTCAGCATTCAGTTTGGAATTTTGTTCACTGGATTTTGTTTTTTGTTTGTTATTTGGGAATTGCTATTTGGAATTTGAATGAATCAGTTCCTTTATCAATTCCACAAATTCATATATTTCTTCTTCGGTTGTATCAAAAGAGGTCATCCAGCGTACTTCCGATTTTTTCTCATTCCACGGGTAAAAAAAGAATTTTTCCTGCAGCGGCTGCGTAATTTCGCGCGGTATTTGCGCAAAAACACCGTTCGCTTCCACCGGCATGGTAATGTTTACTTCGGGTATTTTCGAAACTTCTTTTTTAAGCAACTGTGCCATTTTATTGGAGTGCGTGGCTGTTTCTTTCCATAAATCATTTTCAAAATAGGCCAGAAACTGCGCACCTACAAAACGCATTTTTGAATAAAGCTGCATGCTTTGTTTTCGCAGGTATTTGGTGTTCTCGGTAAGTTCCGGATTGAAAAACATCACTGCTTCGCCCATCATCATTCCGTTTTTGGTGCCGCCAAAGGAAAGCACATCCACGCCGCAATCTTTGGTGAATGCCTTGAAATCCAGTCCAAGTGCAACTGCTGCATTGGCAATCCGGGCACCGTCCATGTGGAGCAGCATGTTGTTTTTGTGTGCCAAACCGGCCAGTGCTTTAATTTCGTCGGGCCTGTAAACCGTTCCCATTTCTGTTACCTGTGATATGGAAATGATTTTGGGCTGCGAATGGTGCTCAAAGTCGAAACCTTTTAAATGATGCTTCACTGCTTCGGGAGTGATTTTTCCGTTAACCGTTTCAACCGGAAGCAGCTTGCAACCCGAAAATTTTTCGGGCGCGCCGCATTCGTCTTCTTCAATATGCGCAGTTTCAGCACAAATAATTGAATGGAAACTTTGCGTGACTGTCGTTAATCCCAGTACATTGGCACCCGTTCCGTTGAATACAAAAAATACTTCGGTTTCATCCCCGAATATTTGTTTGAAAACGTCGATTGCTTTTTGGGTAAACGGATCATTCCCGTAACCCACTACGTGTCCGTGGTTGGCTTCTTCAATGGCTCTCAGAATGTTTGGATGAACTCCGGAATTATTATCGCTTGCAAATCCTTTTTTCACAGGTTAAATATTTTATTACGTTCGTCGATTCTTCAGATTCTTTGTAACTTTCACTCCGTTTTAAGCAGGTGTAAAGAAATAAAAAAACAATCGTATTTAAAAATTGATAAATCAGAGACTATATGATTAATAAAATAGTTGTTTTTTGGTTTAGAAGAGATTTAAGGTTGAATGACAATCATGGATTACAGGAAGCGCTCGAGGCGGGTCTGCCGGTGCTTCCCGTATTTATTTTTGATCCGGAAATCCTTGAAAAATTCAGTTTGAAAAAGGATGCCCGTGTTGCTTTTATTCATTCCGAAATTGAACGTCTGAAAAAGGAAACCGAAGCGCTGGAGAGTTCGGTAAAAATATTCCACTCCACACCATTCGAGGCATTCGAAAAGTTATTGAATGAGTTTGAAGTGGCTGCCGTTTATGCCAATAAAGATTATGAACCGGCAGCAATTGAGCGGGATAAAAAAATAGGTGAATTCCTGAAAGAAAATGAGGTTGAATACCGGCTTTTTAAGGATCATGTAATTTTTGATGAGAATGAAGTATTGAAAGACAACAATGAACCTTACACGGTTTTTACCCCTTACAGCAAAAAATGGAAACATGCCCTGGACGAAAATCCGGTTCCTCATTTTGCATCGGAAGAAAAGCTGGAAGGCCTGATGAAAACAAAACCTTTTGTGTTGCCCCGGTTAAAAGAAATCGGATTTGAAGCGAGCGGGATTGAAATTCCCCCGCGCGAAGTGCCGGATGAAGTAATAGTAAATTATGAAAAAAACCGCGATTTTCCTGCTGAGAAAGGAACTACCCGGCTGGGAATTCATCTTCGTTTTGGTACGGTAAGCATCCGTGAGCTGGTGAAAAGAGCGGAAAAGTTGTCCGAAACTTTTTTGAATGAATTAATTTGGCGCGACTTTTACATTGCCATTATGTGGCATTTTCCGCATGTGGTTGACAGATCATTTAAAAAGAAATACGATTCCATCAACTGGCGAAACAATGAGAGTGAATTTGAACGATGGTGTAAGGGTGAAACAGGCTACCCAATGGTGGATGCCGGAATGCGCCAACTGAATGAAACCGGTTTTATGCACAACCGTGTGCGAATGGTTACTGCAAGTTTTCTGACGAAGCACCTGCTCATCGACTGGCGCTGGGGCGAAGCTTATTTTGCCGAAAAACTGCTCGATTACGAACTGGCATCCAACAACGGAAACTGGCAGTGGGCAGCCGGTTCAGGCTGCGACGCCGCTCCTTATTTCCGGATTTTCAATCCTGAAAACCAACAGAAAAAATTCGATCCCAAAGATAAATATGTGATGAAATGGGTACCCGAAATAGGAATGAAAAGATATCCTGATCCAATCGTTGAACACAAGGAAGCCAGAGAAAGGGCGTTGCGGGTTTACAAGGAGGCGTTGAAGTAAATTTAGTTTAAAAGGGCGGAAAATCGATGTAAAAGTTTTGCCGATCTTTTTTAGATCAACTTCATTAATTGTTTCAGCTCTTTATCAGAAATATCTTCTTTCTCTGATTTATCGTAGATGGTTATTTTATAACTCATTGAGAAACTCTTTACCTGATTTTTCTTTAAGTTCTCCCTGTTCAATGAGTTCTGCTTCTGCCAATCCGCCTTTTATGTTTCTCCAGATTTTACGCTTTTCGGGAGAAAGTTTATCTTCAAGTTCAAGCAACTTGTTTTTTTTCTCATCAATTTCCACGAATGAAAAGTTTTTTATCACTTTCATGAAAAAGTTGTACTCACTGTCGGGTATATTGATTACAAGTTGCTTCATTTTATTATTTGCTTTATTTTTTCTAACTAATTACAAATATACAAAAACGCATTTAAAATTTGTACCGGCACTTCTCTCGCTTTCGGTGGTTTGTTATAAGGAAATCTTTTAAGACAGTTTTACCGATAATAAGCCAGCCACATTAAAATTTTCAGGATTATCCGATTCATATTATAATATTGGGCGAGTAACCCGTTTTAAAGGTCCTCCTGCAGCCACTCAATTATTCTTCGGTTGTAGGCGCCGGTGATGGGTGAAACAAAATCGACCACCATCCCGTCTTCATCAACTAAAAATTTCTGAAAATTCCAGATGACTTTGCCGTCGAGCGTTCCGTTTTCTTCGCTGCTCATGAGCCACTGGTAAACAGGATGCGGATTGTCTTTTATCGAAATTTTTTCCATCATCAGGAAACTGACCCCGAATTTTTTTGTGCAAAACTCTTTGATACGTGCATTATCTCCCGGTTCCTGGCTGCCAAAATCGTTGCTCGGAAAGGCCACAATTTCAAAATCATCGCCGCCGTATTCTTCATACAATTCCTGCAGTTTTTTGAATTGCGGCGTCAAAGCACATTCAGTGGCAGTGTTCACAATCAGTACTTTTTTTCCTTTTAATTCTGAAAAATTAAAAATTTCGCCATCGATTGTGCGGGCTGTAAAGTCGTGCAATGTTTTATGCTGGCCGGAAACTGAAAGTACCCCCATCAAAAGAATTAAAAGCGTTGTTTGTATTTTCTTCATAAATTTTTTTTTCTTCAAATAAAACAATTGATTCAGAAACGGCTTCAATTTAAAAAATAAATCAATACGATGTTGATAAGTTTTGCCGGCAAAAAGGCAGAAATAATTATCTTTGAAACTTCGATAAAGACACGAGTGAAATGGAGAATTTTATTGTTTCAGCACGGAAATACAGGCCCGAGTCATTTGATTCGGTGGTTGCACAGTCGTCGATTACCAAAACCCTGAAAAATGCCATCAAGAACAACCAGTTGGCACATGCTTACCTGTTTTGCGGTCCGCGGGGAATCGGAAAAACTACCTGTGCCCGAATTTTTGCCAAAACAATTAACTGTTCCAATCTGTCGGAAAATATCGAGGCATGCAATGAATGTGAATCGTGCAAAGCTTTTAATACCCGGCGGTCATTTAACATTCACGAACTGGATGCCGCTTCCAACAATTCAGTAGAAGATATTCGCCAGCTCATTGACCAGGTACGAATTCCGCCACAGGTGGGAAAATACAGCGTGTACATTATCGACGAGGTACACATGCTTTCTTCGCAGGCTTTTAACGCTTTTCTGAAAACCCTGGAAGAACCGCCCAAACATGCCATCTTTATTCTCGCAACTACCGAGAAACATAAAATCATTCCCACTATTTTATCGCGCTGCCAGATTTTTGATTTTAACCGGATCAATATTTCCGATATTGCCAATCACCTGGAATATGTGGCAAAAAGTGAAGGCGCAGTGGCCGAAAAAGAAGCCCTGAATGTGATAGCGCAAAAAGCCGACGGTGCCATGCGCGATGCACTTTCTATTTTTGACCAGATTATAAGTTTTTCGGGAAAGGAAATTACCTATCAGAATGTGATTACCAACCTTAATGTGCTCGATTACGACTATTATTTCAGGCTGGTGGATCATTTTCTGAAAAATGAAGTGCCGGAAACGTTAATGATTTTTGATGAAATTCTGAGTCACGGATTCGATGGGCATCATTTTATCAATGGTTTGAGCGATCATCTTCGCAATTTGCTGGTTTGTAAAGATCAGGCTACCATTCAGTTACTCGAGATTGGCGGCGAAATTAAGGAGCGGTTTAAAGTGCAGGCCAATTCCTGCGAGAGCGATTTTCTGCTGAAAGCGCTCGAAATCAGCAATGAATGCGACATGCAGTACAAAATCAGCCAGAATAAACGACTGCTGATTGAGCTGGCGCTTATACGGATGGCTCAGCTTACCTTAAAAAAAAAATAGCTGACGAAAACGGCGAAAACGATATTCTCGACCCCATTTTTTCTGAAATAAATGCAACAGCAGGCGAGGAAGAAAAAACGGAAGCAGTCAGGCAGCAGCCGGAGAAAACGGATCCACCGCCACGGAAAAAAATGAAACGGATTACCCGTGATATCCGCGGACCGTCGATTAAAGATGCACTGGCCGGGAAATTTGAGGAAGAAAAAATATCGGCCAAAGAACAGCACGAAATCTACAGCCGGCCCGGCGAAACCGAAGATTTTACGGTTGAAGATTTGAAAGAAAAGTGGGAAAGTTTTGTGAAGAAACTTGATAACCGCCCCAATTTGCAATCAACTTTATCAAATGTTCCTGAGTTAGGCGAAAATTTCCAGTTGCTACTTCCTATAGATAATTCGGTTCAGGAAGACCTGATAAACAGTGTAAAACCCGAACTCGTATCGTGGCTGCGTAAAGCATTAAAAAATTCTAAAATTCAGTTGGTAACGCACATCAGCCAGGTTGAAAAGGAAAAAATTATTTATACCGATCAGGAAAAATTCATGGAGATGCTCAAAAAGAATCCTCAGCTTGAAAATCTCAAACAAAAATTCAATCTCGATTTTGGATAGCAGAAGTTGGTAATTGGCCGCAGGTTAATTGCTGGCAAATTTTCCGATTAAGGCGCCAGCCGTTCTATTGTCCAGTTTTCGCCTTCTTTCTCATATAGAATCCGGTCGTGCAGCCGGTTTTCGCGTCCCTGCCAGAATTCAATTTTTACAGGACTGACACTGAAACCACCCCAAAAATCGGGCAGGGGAGGAGCCAACCCGAACTTCTTTTTAAACGATTCGAAGCGTTTTTCCAGGTATTTCCGGTTGGGGATTTTGCTGCTTTGTTCCGAAGCCCATGCACCGATGCGACTCTCGGGCGGACGGGAATGAAAATATTTTTCTGAAAGTTCCTGGATGGTTTTGGATGCAAAACCATCGACTCTGACCTGCCGCTCCAGCTCGGGCCAGAAAAACAACAACGAAACGGATGAATTTTTCTCAATTGATTTTCCTTTCCGGCTTTTGTAGTTTGTGAAGAAAATAAAACCACTTTCATCAAGGTATTTTAGCAGTACAATACGGCTTTGCGGAAAACCGTCTTCATCAATCGTTGAAACCGTCATTGCGGTAGGATCAAGAATTTCAGATTTAATTGCTTCGTCGAGCCAGGTTTCGAATTGTTTTAAAGGATTTTTTTCGACTGAATTCCGGTTGAGTGCCGAGCGTTTGTATTCTTTTCGTAAAGAATTTATATCCATTTGGTTTCCAGTTAAATGTTATTTTTTCAAGTAAAGCTGTCTATCGTTGAACATTCTTTTCGAAAGAAATGTTTAAAGTAAAAAAGAGTTTAAGGTATTTAATATTTAAAATCAAAGTATTATGAAAAAGCTTCTTGTTTTATTAATGATTGTAGCCACAGTGCCGGTTTTTGCCACAGGTGGTGGCAGCCAGATAGGAATTGGCAGTGAAGCCAAATATACCGATGTGAAAATGAAAGCTGTTAACGGCGAAAAGGTTTCACTAACCGATGTTGCAAAAGATAACGGATTGCTTGTATTGTTCTCATGCACAACCTGCCCGTTTGTTGTTCGGTGGGAAGACCGTTATCATCAAATAAAAGAGTGGGCCGATAAAAATGATGTGGGAATGATTGTTCTGAATTCCAATTATAAAAACCGCGATGGGGTTGATTCTTTCGAGGAAATGAAAAAACAATCTGAAAGTAAAGATTACAATTTTTATTATGTAGTAGACGAGGAAAGCCGTATTGCCAATGCTTTTGGCGGGCAAACCACACCACATGCATTTTTATTCGACGGAAATATGAAACTGGCCTACAAGGGCGCGATTGACGATAATTACAAAAGTGCTGCTGAAGTGAAAAAGCATTATTTGAAAGATGCAATCGTGAGCCTTGCAAACGGGCAGAATATTGCTGTAGCTGAAACACAACCGGTTGGTTGCAGCATTAAGCGTAAAATCGATTAATTTCTGCATTCGCATTATATAAACAGAAAAAGTCCTTGCATTTTTTAGCAGGGATTTTTTTTATATTCCCATATATTTCATAAGTGCGTCCTGTATTTCTTCAATTTCGTTACTGGCCGGTTTGGCATTGATGACGATGAGGCTGCAGGCCAGCTCCGACAGCTTCCAGTCGCGTTTTGTTCCCATAATATCCGAGCGGTAAATACATGAAAAATGCTCCTGTACAGGAATTCCGGTTAACCGCAAAACAGCAATCGCTTTCCGGATAGATGCATCGAAATCAAAATCGTCGGATTGCATCAGCCGGCTTAGCAATTCGCTTGCATAATAATGATATTTGAGCTCGTTAACTTGTGAAATGAACGATTCAATTATCGGGTCTGTGTAATTGTATTCGTAATATCTTGCCAGCATAATTTTTATCTTTTAATTGTGACTGTATATTTATTTTTTTCTCAGTTCTTTCAATTTTTCAAACAGTTCTGTCTCTTCGGTGCTCAAATTTTTTGGAATGACCACGTTGAGCTGAACAAATAAGTCGCCGTAAACTCCGGGGCGGTTGTAAACCGGCATTCCTTTTCCTTTCAGCCGCAGTTTGCTGCCGTTTTGAGAACCTTTTGGAACAGGAACGTTTAACTTCCCGGTTAGTGTATTTATCTCTGTTTTCCCGCCCAGAACCGCAGTGTACAAATCAACGTCGGTTTTCAGAGTCAGGTTGCTGCCGTCAATTTTATACTGATTATCGGGCTGAACTTTAATTTTGATGTAAATATCACCGCTGGGGCCACCTCCGCTTCCGGGAGCGCCTTTCCCTTTAATACGCAGTTCAAGTCCGTCGTAACTTCCGGGTTTAATGTTCACGCGCAATTTTTTCCCGCCAACTTCGAGAATTCTGGAGGTGCCGTGGTAGGCTTCATGAAGGCTGATTTCCATTTCAGCCTGCAAATCCTGTCCTTTGCGAGGTTGCTGTTGCCGGCCTGAAAAACCGGATTGCGCACCTCCGCGTCCGCTAAAAAACGCATTGAAGAAATCGGAAAAGCCACCCCCCGAATCACCGAAGATATCTTCCATGTCGCCTTCGTAATAGAAAGAACCGCCGCCCGGGGCCTGGCCGCCAAATTGTGAATAATCAAATCCGCCGCCACCGCCGCCATAACCGGCATTTTCATACTGTTTCCAGTTGGCTCCCAGTTGATCGTATTTTTTTCGTTTTTCCGGATCCTTTAAAACTTCATACGCCTCGCCGATTTCTTTAAAACGATCCTCCGATTTTATATCACCCTGTGTTTTATCGGGATGATACTTTACGGCCAGTTTTCGGTAGGCTTTTTTAATTTCATCCTGGCTGGCATTTTTCGAAACTCCGAGTATTTTGTAGTAATCTTTATAGTCCATATTTCGTGTGTTAAAAATTCGTTTTTTAGTTTATCCAAATCCAATTCAACTGCTTGTGAGCTTTCTGGTTTCGTTTAAGGCTGTTTTTTTGTTTTGGTTATGATACAGGATATCTCATTTTTACGACAATGAGAAACAGGCGTTACAGGAAATCATCGGAAATCCCGAAACAAGTGTTTAAATACGAAGCGTTTGTTTTACTGATATTCAACATACAAACTTTCATTTTTTTGATTCTTGTTTCAGGGAGTAATTTTACAATATTCAGTCCAATTCACTATAATTATTATGATAAGACATTTTGTCTTTAATAAATTGGCATTAAGTGTTTTGGGGCTGTCAATTTGACGTCGTTACAGGAATTCTAATCGTTTGAAGGGGCAGTAAAAAAGCTGAAATTTACTTTTCCGTAGTTTCGTAATTCTGTAAAATTTGGGTGGCCGGAGAAATTATAATCTTTTGAATGCTCCAGAATAAAAAGACCGTTTTCTTTCAAGATGCCCGGTTCAAAAACAGCGGCAGGAATTTCACTCAAATGTTTCAAATCATAAGGAGGATCGGCAAATACAATGTCGAATTTACCGGGATATCTTTTCAGAAAACGAAAAGCATCATCACACACAATTTGGGCATTTTCAATTTCAAGTTCGCTGATCACCTTTTTGATGTACTGAACGTGGGAGTAATTTTTTTCAACAAACATTACATTTTTGGCACCACGGCTGATAAACTCATAGCCAATACTTCCGGAACCCGCAAACAGATCGAGCACCGACATCTCCTCAAAATCGATTCGGTTTACCAGAATATTAAACAGCGCCTCTTTTGCGAGATCAGTAGTTGGACGTGCCCCAAAATTCTTTTTGGGAGTAAAAATTCGTCCTCTGTATTTGCCTCCTACAATTCGCATTTTTTTATAACAAGGTGATAAAATTGTGCAGATTATCACTGAATATTTCGGTATTCATCGGATTTTTTGGAAGCCAGAACTCAGTTTTAGTGAAATATTTACGAAGCAAACCTTCAGACTGGTTACCTGGAAAAATTTCACCTGAAAGGTAGATTTTTATATCTCCGGGTAATATTTTATGCTGATTCAGAACTGCCGTTAAATAATAAACCACATCGTTGGCATGGCTGAAATTAAACCGGTTAGCCAATAGCAATTTATCTTCAGAAAACAAGAGCAAAATGAAGCTGTTTTTCGAGAAATAAAGCAGTGCGCCTTTTTCGCCTTCCTTAAAATCCAACGGATATTTTTTTGCCAGCGCAGCCGCCGGATGTACAATCCTGCAGTTTCCAAATTTGCCGGTAATTTCACTGTACAAATCTACGGGGATTGTAAATAGAAACTGAATTTCAGAAATTTCATCAAAACCGGATACAACCTGTGATGTTACTTCCTGCTCAAACAGCATTCCTGCCAGCTCATTTTGTTTTTCATCTTTAAAAAACAAACCAGGCAGCAATGTGAAATTGCCAGTATTGTACTGAACCTGGATTTCGGAGAATTGGTGGTTGAAAATTTCTTCACTTTGAATCCATTCGCTGAACCGGCGGGCAATAAATTTTTCGGTGCTTATTTTTGCAGGCACTTTTTTTAATCCAACCAGCCGGTTGTCATAAATTCGAACCAACGAAAAAGAAAATCCATCCAGGCTAACCTGAATGGATAATATATATTCGCTCGTTCGGTTTAAATCGAATGACTGATCTGTAATCAATTCATGCATTCACTACTCCCAGTTACCGGCGTTGTTAACAGTTTCGGTCAGCGAACCCACTTTAAGGCCGGGATATTTTTCATTCATCCTTCTCCGTTCATTGAGGTTAATCACATACTGACGGTCGAGACCTCTCAGAATTATATTGTTATGCGCTTTTGCCTCAAATACAGGAACTTCGATTCCTGATCCGGTTTTAACAGTGGTGGCCCCCAAATCGAAGTAGGCTGTTGTGTCCGGCACAGGAATTTCTTTAAGTTTATCGGCATCAAATGAACTGCCAAATTCTGATTCGAGCACACTTTCCCTGATTGTGTCGCGGATAAGCAGCCCTTTTTCAACAGCTTCCCTTTCGGTCAGGCCCTCGTCAATCATACTGTCGGTTAATTCTCCTACTTTGCGGACATTACGAACCGAGTCGTATTTCACGAAATTAATCAGGGTATCCCAGCTTCCTGTAAACGTACCATAGGCATTTCTATATGCCAGTTCCGCTTTTCGGATTTGCTTTAACCTTTCAATGGTAGCTTCATAACGGTCATCCTTTGCTTTTTCAAAATTGATAGGATCCTGTACACCTTTGTAAATAAAGTAGGCAAGTACTACTGCAACAATAAAAAGTAAAATTTGAATAACGGTTCTCATTTTTATAATTTTAATAAGTTGATGTCGATTGCTTGCAAATTTATAAAAAAAAATAAATTACTTTCCTTTGCTGATTGTTATTTTAGCAGGTATGATTAAAAATCATTTAAAAGTTTTACTGAAAACCAATTTGCCGTTCAACCCAACTGCTTGCCAGAACAGGTTAATCGAGGGGTTGTCCGGTTTCATTTCTTCAGAAGAACAGGACGAAATAATGCTGATAAAAGGTTTTGCGGGAACCGGTAAAACTACGATGATCAATGCTTTAACGCAAACTCTGAAGTCGTTAAAAATACGCGCTGTATTGCTTGCCCCAACCGGGAGGGCAGCCAAAGTTATGTCCGGGTATACGGCCATGCCGGCTTTTACCATTCATAAAAGAATTTACAGGCAGCAATCATCGGCCGACGGAATGGGAAAATTTGTTCTGGATAAAAATCTTTTCAAAAACACCTGGTTTATTGTTGACGAGGCATCGATGATTTCAAATGAAAACACTTCCGGTTCCTCATTTGGCAGCGGCCGGTTGTTGGATGATTTGCTTGAATATGTTTATTCCGGTGAAAACTGCCGGCTGGTGCTTGTGGGCGATACGGCGCAGTTGCCGCCGGTTGGGCTTGCCATAAGCCCGGCGCTTGAAGCAGAAACTTTAAAGTACTACGGATTTGGTGTGAAGGAATATGAACTGAAGGAAGTTGTTCGTCAGGCTGCTGATTCAGGAATTTTATCGTGCGCCACCCAAATAAGGGAAGCCATAGAAGAAGGGGAAGCCTCGGGGTTTATTAAGTTCGATATCGATTCATTTCCCGATGTGGAACGGATTTCAGGAGAAGATTTGATTGAACGAATAACCACTTCGTATGAAAGCGCCGGTATTTTCGATACAACAATTGTTACCCGCTCAAACAAGCGGGCAAATCTTTTTAATAAAGGAATTCGTGGTTCCATATTATATAAGGAGAATGAAATTGAGCGGGGCGATCTTTTAATGGTGGTAAAAAACAATTACCACTG
Organism: uncultured Tangfeifania sp.; assembly: GCA_964443035.1. Taxonomy (GTDB): domain Bacteria; phylum Bacteroidota; class Bacteroidia; order Bacteroidales; family Prolixibacteraceae; genus Tangfeifania. The sequence continues at coordinate 3,632 of CAYUBV010000007.1, read as the reverse complement.
GACAGACGAAGATGCCGAGCTCGATTTTATTGCCAATGGCGACATTGCTGAAATTCAGAATATCTACGGTTACGAGGAATTGTATGGCTTTCGTTTTGCCGATGTGTCGCTCCGGTTTATCGATTATGAAAATGTGGAACTCGACTGCAAAATTTTTCTGGATACACTTTCCATTGAAACTGCTTCATTTCCGTACGAACAAAACCGGCAGCTTTATGAAACCATTTCAGAAGATTACCAGGACATAAAAAATAAGAAAGACCGCTGGAAAAAAATTCGCGAAAATCCCTGGTTTAATGCGTTGCAGGTAAAATATGCCTACGCGTTAACCTGCCATAAAGCGCAGGGCGGACAGTGGAATTCGGTTTTTATCGATCACGGTTATCTTTTAGAAGATATGCTCGATAATGATTATTACCGATGGCTGTACACCGCTTTTACCCGGCCGGTTGAAAAACTTTACCTTGTTAATTTTAACAAACATTTTTTTGAAGATGATGAATCGGATGAATTTTGAATTTGTGCCGCACGTAGAAAACTGAAATGGAGTGGTAACAGGGAACCGTTCTTTTCGGAGAGAACGGTTCCTTTAGAGCTATGTTTTCAACGGCTCTGTAAAATCTCGCCCAGCGGCATTGTATTTTAACAAAAGTTTGGTAGTTTTAAACACTGAATTAAACCAATAACAATGAATACGCATTGGGAAATAATGCAAGTGAAAGGAAATCCATCCAATAATTATTTTGGCCAAAAGTTGGGTTATGCATCCAGATAGGGAGGATAACCCAACCTGGTAATAGAGAAATAACCCAAATTGTTGGGTTGCGCATACGTTTGCTTCATGCTGAGAAAAAACCCTGCAAGCAAAAAAACAACAACCGATTTGTTTGATTTATGTAACGAATTCGTTACATTTGTGTCATGAGAGAAATTGACATTACAGAAAAATGTTTGGATTTCATAGATGCTCAAGGACAAAGAGTCTCTGATAAATTTTTTCAACTAATTGAGATTATTGGAGAAGTAAAAATAGTTCATACGAATTTTGTTAAAAAGCTGACTAATTCAAAGTTTTATGAATTGAGGATTAAAGCTGGAAACGAATATCGAGTTTTGATATTTGCGATTGATCACCTGAATTTTTCTGAATGTACAAAGGCTGTTTGTTTGAATGGATTTATAAAAAAGTCGAATAAAGACTATGTTAAAGCAATCAAGGAAGCAGAGAAAATTTTAGAGGAATATCTTAAAAATAAGGAATTATGAAAACAATGAAAGCAAAGGACTTATTAGCAGAACGCTATGGAAAAGAAGGTTCGGAAAGTAGAGAGAGATTCCAGGAAGAAGCATATTCCTACTATTTCGGAGAGATTATAAGAAATAGGCGAAAAGAATTGCATATGAGTCAAGAGAAACTGGCTGAGGCGGTTGGAAAAAAGCGACCTTATATTTCTCGGATTGAAAATGGAGAAGATGTGAGGATTTCGAACCTGTTATTAGTTGCAAACGCTTTAGATTTATCAATTCAATTAACACCAAGATAATAAAGCACGAAAGCACAACAATGTATAAAATAATAGTCGAGATAGTAGTAAAATCAACGGTTATAGTCCGCTTCAACCTTTGTGTATCTTGACAGGAAAGTGCCACGCAGTCGGCTACTATTCTTATACTAAACGTAAGTACCATTTTTATAAACCGACATGTTTGATATAATAATGATTGAGTAAATATGTTGGAAAAGGTACGGATTGCAAATCCGCGTCAGCGAGTAGTGCCATGTAAAAAACAAAAGCATAGATTTCGCCGAAAGCATTCCTGTCCTGGAAATCTCAGCGAATAACTGTAAAAAGCCATCGGCAGATAAAATGAATTGGAAAGCTAAATAAAACAGAAATTGCTTATTCTTCTACTTCATATCTGCTCCCATCTTCGGCGGCCACGGTGTTTGGAAATACCGCGCGGGCTTCTTCCAGAAAAGGTGTAACAGTTTTATAGCGGGCTGAGAAATGGCCGAGAATAAGTTTGCCGGCATTGGCCATTTTGGCAATTTCGGCGGCTTCGCGGGCTGTAGAATGCATCGTGTTTTGCGCCCACTCTTTTAGCTCTTCGGTAAAAGTGGCTTCGTGATACAATAAATTCACATCCTTAATAATTTCTGTAACGGGAGGATGAAAAGCGGTATCGGAACAAAATGCATACGAACGCGGAGGCAGGGGAGGAATGGTTAGTTCTTCGTGCGGAATAAATTCGCCTTCCGAAGTTTCAAACCCGGCCCCTTGTTTTATCTTCCTGATTTGCGGAATGGGAATGTTGTATTTTTCGATGCATTCCTTTTTAATGTTCGCCTCTTTCTGAACTTCTTTGAAAAGAAAACCACACGTGCCAATGCTGTGTTTCAATGGAAATGAGGTAACTTCCACCTTTTCATCGTTGTAAATCTTTTGCGTCTTTTTCAGGTTCAGCGGATGAAAAATGATTTTAAACTGTAACCCGGCTTTCAGGAAATCGAGTTGTGGCTGAAGGATATCTTTCAGTTGCGAAGGCGAATAGATGTGAATGTCTTTTTTCAGGCCGAGCAGGTTGAAAGTTGAGATCATTCCAATCAGTCCGTAAAAGTGGTCGCCGTGGAGGTGCGAAATAAATATATGTTGTATTTTACTGAACCCTATCTTTTGCCGCCTGATTTGAATCTGCGTCCCTTCTCCGCAATCTATCAAAAAAAACCGCCCCGATGCATTAAGCACCTGGGCGGTAGGATATCTTTCAGAAGTCGGTGTTGCCGAACTGCTCCCCAATATGGTCAATTCAAAAGGCATCCGGCTTTACAACTTCTTTTTTTTCTTCAGTAATTCTTCGGCTTCATCAACAGTTTTTGTAATCAGTAAAACTGTGTGAAGCATCGAAATCCTGATTAAGTTCTCAACATCGGGCTGTAACCCTGACAAAATAAATGTCCCGATAGCGTCTTCGCACAAACGGTTAGCAACCAGAATGGCTCGCAATCCTGAGGAATCGCAGTAGCTGCATTCACTCATATCGAGCACAACGTCTGTTTCGCCGCTGTTGGTTAAAACAACCAGCTCCGATTTTAAATCGGGTGCACTGTTGGTGTCCAGTCTGTCGGTTTTTACTTTAATAAGAGTATACTCTTCTTTTTTTAGAATTTCGAATGCCATGGTACAATTTACGAAATTCTGGTTAATAAAAATCAACCAAAACCGGATTTATTTGTCTTTTTCTTCGTTTTTGTCCTTACTCTCTTTTTTTTCTTTGCTCTCTTTGCTCTCTTTACTCTCGTTTTTTTCCATCTGAGATTTCAAAGCAGCCAAATCGGAGATATCTCCAAGAGTGGTTTTTTCGATGCTATCGCCCATGCTCTTCATCGCTTTTTTGCTGGTGCGGGCCTGCGATTTACGTTTTGCTGAATCTTCAGCACGTTTTACATCTTCAAATACTCTTGAATGCGAAACGATAATTCGTTTTGCCGATTTGTTGAACTCGATAACTTTAAAATCCAGTTTTTCGTCTTGTTTCGCCTGGGTTCCGTCTTCCTTAACGAGGTGACGTGGGGTGGCAAATCCTTCAACTCCGTATGGCAAAGCTACAACAGCACCTTTGTCCATCAGGTC
>CAYUBV010000006.1:25741-27418 GCA_964443035.1 uncultured Tangfeifania sp. | reverse complement strand
AAAAACAAACTGGTAGTGGGGTCGCAGGCGCGCATTCTTTATGCCGACTGCAACGGCCGGACACTGATTGCCAAAGCATTTAACAACGCCATCCGCAAAGGAATTATTTCGGCTCCGGTTGTATTGGGCCGCGACCACCACGATGTTTCAGGCACCGATTCTCCTTACCGCGAAACATCAAATATTTACGACGGCTCTGCGCTGACTGCCGACATGGCCGTACAAAATTTTGCGGGCGACAGTTTCCGCGGTGCCACGTGGGTATCATTGCACAATGGTGGCGGCGTGGGTTGGGGCGAAGTGATTAACGGCGGCTTCGGGCTCACCATCGATGGCAGTGCCGATGCCGAACGGCGCCTGACCAACCTGCTCCACTGGGATGTAAACAACGGCATCGCCCGCCGGAGCTGGGCACGCAACAAACCGGCACGTTTCGCCATCGAACGGGCCATGCAGGAAAATCCGGAATTAAAAGTAACGCTGGCAAATGAGGCGGATGATGAATTGCTGGAGAAGTTATTTTAGCTTATCAAAATATATTTCCTGAAAAACCGTTTTCAAAAAAAAGTAAAAATCTGCTCAGATGAAAAAAGCCGCTGCCCTTTCATTTATCCTTCTGATTTCGATGAACTTGTTGAATGCACAGGAAACATTACCAAACACCACTTTTAAAATATATTACAACTTCAGCAAAACAGTTTTCAACACCATGTTTGATATGGAAAATCAGAACTACGCTGCATTTGAGTACGACTTAAATGCTTTTAGTCTGGGAGAACTTTCGCTGGCGGTAAATATCCGAAACAATGCCCGCTGGGCGCAAGAGTTCGAAATCATGCCGCTGAGTTTTCATAAAACTGATTTTCAACACACACAAATAACGAGAACTTTTGAAATAAATGAAACAAAAAGTGAAACCTTCAGCATGTGGAAATCGCGTTTGAGTTACCAGTTAAATTATTACCTCGTGAGCGGAAATAAAATTGATTTATACCTTGGTTTATCATCAGCATTGAATTACCAGCTTTTTGCAAAAAATCCGAAAAATTCGTACGAATTTAAAAACAGGCTGACCCAAGCCGGATTAGTCATTGGAATAACCCCCGGTATTGAATTCCCAATCTCAGAAAAAATCAATTTCACAGTGGACGGCACTTACGGAATTTTAGGACTAAACATGAAAAGACAAAATACCCAAAACCCATCGCTTATTATGGCCGACCGGAAACAAAATAATTTCAGTGCGGAACTTGGAAAACAAGGGTACCAGGTTCGGATAGGTTTTGGGTATAAATTCTGATTATTCCCCAAAAATCAATGAATAGGGCCGGTCGATTTCGCGGTGGAGTTCATCGAGGCCGATGTTGCGGCTTTTGCGGATGGTTTCACGGCCATCAAAAAATACGAGGATGGTGGGCGCTGCAAAAACCTGGTGCTGACCGGCTATATCGGGCAACACATCCGATTTTACGTACATCGTTTTCAGTTTTGGGAATTCTCTTTGAATCAGTTCATCTACTTTTGGTTTCAGCACTTTGCACACATTGCAGGTATCGGTGGAAAAGTAGGCAAGCAAAGCTGCCTCTTCCTGCTTCATCCGGTTAAATTCGTCAAGGGATTTTATTTCAATAAACATGGCGCAACAGTTTAATATTGATTGGTAGCCAGCATCACCAG
>CAYUBV010000006.1:0-25641 GCA_964443035.1 uncultured Tangfeifania sp. | reverse complement strand
GTTTTTTTACTCATGATTTTCGTTCTTCAAGCAGCACAACAGCTTGCGCCGATATACCCTCTTCGCGCCCTTCGAACCCCATTTTTTCGGTGGTTGTCGCTTTTACCGAAATACAGGTTGCATCGATTCCGAGTACTTCAGCCATTGCTTGTTCCATTTCAGGAATAAAAAGTTTTAATTTGGGTTGCTGGGCGCTGATTGTTGAATCGATATTGACAACTTCAAATCCTTTTTCCTGAACCAACTGGTACGATCGTTTTAACAACAATTTGCTGTCGATGTTTTTAAATTCGGAAGAATTATCAGGAAAATGGGTGCCGATATCGCCCAGTTTCAACGCTCCCAAAAGTGCGTCGCAAATAGCGTGAATCAGGACGTCGCCATCGGAATGGGCGACTGTTCCTTTGGTATGCGGAACTAAAATACCTCCCAGCCATAAAGTTTCACCTTTGGCCAGGCGGTGCACATCGTATCCCTGTCCAATGCGGAAGCTCATCAGTTTTGATTATCGAAGGCGTCAACATCGAATGAGAGGGTAAACCTCAGCGTATTTTCCAGCGGATGGTTTCGCTGTGTTGGCAGAAGGTAGGAAAAATCGAGCGCAAATACATTGAGCCGCAAACCGGCGCCTGCTGTAAGGAATTTTCGGTTTCCCTTATTTTCGTGCTCGTAAAAGTAACCGGCCCTTAAAGCAAATTGCTTGTTGTACCAGTATTCAACTCCAAGCGACAGGTTAATTTCCTGCAACTCTTCTTCAAATCCGCCGGGCGCATCGGTAAAGGATGAAAATATTCCGGCAATAACGGATTGATCGGAATTGATTCCGCCCGGATAAATCACCTCATCGTCGCCAAATCCGAGGGTGTCTTTTGGAGGAGTTGGCACCAGCAATTTATTTGCTTCAAATGCAAACGAGAAAGTATTGTACTGATCGAGTTCAGTAGTATAAGAAGCTCCGAGCTTTAGCATAGTTGGAATAAAGTCTTTTACCTCGCCATCGGTGTATGAAATTTTTGCCCCGATGTTTTGGATATTTATCCCTGCGGAAAAAATATTGTCTTTCCGGTTGGCCCTGAATTCATTTTGATAATAGAAAGCCACGTCGGCAGCATACGAATTTCCGGCATGAGATTCAACGCCGTTAATTAATTGTCCGCCGGTCAGGTCTGACCGGATATACCTTATTGCAACGGCTCCTGAAAACACTTCGGATAACTGCCGGGTGTACCCCAAATCGATGGCAAATTCATTCGGACTTTGCTGTCCCATAGGTTCTCCAAAATCGCTTGTGAAAATAATATCTCCCAGCGAAAAGTAACGCAGCGAGCTGCTTACAGTTTGTACGTCGTCAATTTTTTTATAGCCAACGAGGTAGGCCAGGTTAATATCGTCTACCAATGCGCGCAACCAGGGTGAATACGATAAACTCACTCCCATTTCACTATCGATAAACGCATATTTTGCAGGATTCCAGTGTTGCGCGCTCAGATCGGGAGTGGTTCCTACTCCGGCATCGCCCATGCCACCTGCCCGCGAATCGGGTGTGATTGACAGAAACGGAACTGCAGTAGTAATGGTATTTGCTCCTGATGTAGTGGCTTGTCCGCTGGCATTTTCAACAAAAACAGCTATGAGCGCAATAACAAACGAAATTCGGATAAATCTGATCATACTTATTAAAATTGAGCGTTGCAAATATATAAATTGTAGCCAATGCAACAATCGGCTAAAGTTAGAGAACGGGCAAATTTTACAAAAATTACATTCCAACAAAAAATTTATCTCCCAATCATCATTTTGCCTGAATGCGAAGTAATTACTCCATCGTCATTTTGTGCGGTTATTTTATAAATATAGATACCGCTTCGCAGTTGAATTCCCAGTTCATTTAAATCCCACCTCACAGGGTTAGCGGAAGTTCCGCTGGAACCCACTTCGGTGGTAAAATAATCCACTTTCCGGCCATTCTGGTCAAACACTTCGAAAACCGTTTCGAGCCTGGCACCTGCCTGGTTGTGTTCAAACGTAAAAAATGTATAATCGTAAACCGGATTGGGATAATTTGTCACTCCGGAAATCACAAAATCGCCCGATACTTCAAATTCAATTTCAGCTTCGCTTGAATTGTTTGCCACATCCCAGGCTTTCAGAGTCAAGGTGTGCTTTCCTACCGGTAAGTTTTTAAGCGGATAATTCAGAACGCCGGAAGTGTATTCTCCGGGGTTGGCCTCGTAGTAGTTGTTCAGAACCAACACATTGGAGTAATCACCGTTGATAACCGCAGTAATGTCGTGCCCGATTCCGGTGCCTGCCGTGTTTATACCGTTTTCATCGGAAAGCTTTGCCAGCAATGTCGGATTTTTACTTACCCTGTCGCCCGACCGGAATTCTTCTGAATCGAGAAACAACTCTATTTCAGGCCCCTCATTGTCTGTAATGTCGGCTCCGGGTCCGCCAATGTAAAAATTACTGAACGCACCGTTGGCATCAACTTCGCCGTTACTGGCATAATAAATAATTTTCCCTTCTCCCAGGTTGTAGGAAATATCTTTTGGAACCACAAAACTAAAAGTAAACGCTCCGTTTGTAACTTCTGTTGTTCCTTTATAAATAATGTTTTCCTGAACTTTGAATTCAACCGGATCGTATCCCCCATTGCCCAGTGTTTCCATTACAACGGCTTTATCGAAAACCGTGGGAGTTATTTCTCCTGAAAAATCATTCAGCTTTTCGCCATTGTTATCTTCAATATGCCCTGAAACAGTAACTTTCCGGAGGGCTCCCAATGTATCGGCTTCACTGATTGCATCGCGTCCGTTTACCGAAGTGGTAACGACTTTGTGTCGCGGGTACGACAGTTTCAGTGCCGGATCGGCCAGCAAGCTGAAGTTTCTTTTATTGGTAGTATTAATGGTATTAATTTTTGCCAGGCGCATTACATCTCCCATCCGGTAATGCTCGCCGTTTTCATCTTCTTTGAATATAAAATCATAAAAACTGCGGCTCAGCATGAAATTTGAAAAAGCAAAAACGAGCCGTGTAGTTGAGAAAAGCCCGATTCCACCGCCTGTGGGATTCATTAAAATATATTCGCCGGCAGAAGTTTCATCCGAATCGAAACGGCTGAATTCGCAGGTAGCGGTTACAAAAATGGGCAATGTATTGGCATTCGACCACGAATTTATATTACTGATATCCAGCACCTTTTCATCGGCCATAAAACGCTCGTTGGCGTGGCCTACATAATTCAGAACCAACACACCGTTTTTCACCCGCTCGTTGATGGCTTCGGTGACGGCAGGATAACTTTCGCCTCCCGGCCCGGTAATTTGCGGGTAAGCATCTAAGTAAATTTTATCGGTAATAAATTCGGGGTGGTTAGCATTGATTTTATTGGCCAGTTTTTCGGAATCGGTCATGTGAAACGGTTGATTTTTGTCCTGGTCGTCGCCAATAAAACTCACCACATTTCGCCAGTCGCCAAGCGCTTCAGGAGAATAATAATTCTGAATTTTACTCAAAACCAGTTCCGCCTCAAACACTGTTGAGGCCGGAATTCTCCCGATTCCCAAATCAACCGCCCCGTTATATACGCTTTCGCCCGCATCGAGCATCACATAATAATCATCGGTTACAAATGACCCCACCGGACTGAGAGAGTTTTCAGACTGAAAAGTGGGGATAAAATTGTGGCTGTCGACATTGATGTTCCGGTTGTCGTAACTTCCGTCGCCAAAAAGCAATACATATTTCAGCCCATTGTTGCGGTCGTAAAACATTTTTATGAAGTTCCGGATTCCGGTGGCACTTTTTATTCCCGAGCTGAACTCGTTAAAAACTTTTTCCGAAGAAACCACTTCCACGCTCATTCCGTCGTAGCTCCTGTGAAAGTTGGCCAGTTTTTCAGCAGTATTCAAAAATACCGGATGAGAAACAATCAGAAACTCCGGTGTTTTCAAACTGTGCAGGTTCTGGTTGGAAACTTCGCCAATTAGTTCCGGTTCGGGGAAAGTTCCGTCAGGATTAAATGCAACAAATTCATTTGCCTGGCTGGCAACAGTTTTTCCTACTGCTTCGTTTCCGCTCACATTAACCGGAATTTCTCTCACATGAAAGGCATCCGAAACATCCCACACTTTTAAATTTGAAGTTGCCGTTTCAATCTTAAATTCAAGAATATTATCGTTCCCGCCCGGGAGTTTTTCGCGGAAAAACAGTACTTCATTATCCAGTTTCAGTTTTCGCCGGTAATTTATTTCTATAAAATCGAGCCATGCTTCGGCATTCGACGAGTTGCCAAAATATTTCAGAACTACATCCAGCGAACCCGATGAAGGTGGCGGAATTGAAAGCCGTGTTTCACGCAAATCAGCATATTTACTTACCGCATCCGATGTATTTACCCTGGAAAAATTCAAAGTCCCCAGATCCGCCTGATTAGCCGAAACTTCCATATTCGAAGCGGCTGATGACCTGGCCGCAGCCTTTACCCTTACTGAAATCTCGTGAGATCCCACAGGGTTTAAAACCGGCAATGAAATATTTTTTACCGAGCTGTGGATAAATTTCTCACCAAACCATCGCTTGCCGGAATGCAAAAGATTATAGATTTCTTTTTCATAAAGAACAAAATCATCAAAATCTGTTATTGAAACAGCGGGATTTTCTGCAGGTACAGTTACCTGTTCCACATTTTTCGCACTCCCCACATCTTCAGTCAGAAAAAAACTGCCTTTTTTTGAATAGGTGTTTGTGCTGTGCTCAAAGTATTCATTCCCTGAATTGTGTTTCCACCCAACAGTGCCGGGTGCATAAAAAAACAAACAATCGGTTCCGTTGCTTTCTCCGTGCCAAACTGCAATTTGAGGCAAATCATCATAAATTATTTCACCCGGTTCCTCCGGAAGAATGGTTCCTCCGGCGCCAAAAACTTTCACCTGCGAAGGAGTTGAAAATCCCCATTCCGTTAGTTTTGAATAAGGTATTTTATAAATCCCTTTTTCTGAAGTATTGATTTTTTTCCAGTTACCGCTGCTTAAAACCGATTCGTTTTTCCAGTTGTAATTAGTTACAAGAGCCGACTTTTGCGTAACGGGAACCTGCTTCAACTCAAAATCTTTCAGAATTTTGATTTTGCCGTCTTCCCGGATAACAGCCGGAATCCGAAATTCAATTTTACGGGTGTTGCCTGATTTTAATACGAACTTATCAACAGTGATTTCTTCCGGGATACCGGCTGATTGTATAAATCCGCTGTCGGCTTTTATCTCCTTAAAAACAGGATTTTTAATTTCAAAATGAATGTCGCTGTTTTGATTTTCAGGAAAAATAATCCGTGAAAAATAAGGAACCATGCTTTGAGGAGAATTCGGGTAAACAGCATTTTCAAACGATAAACCGATGCTGTTTTTACTATTTAATCCTGTAAATTCAATTTTTTGCCAGTCAAGCGAAATAAATTCCCTCCGAACATCGTTTGCTGAGAAACCGAATAAGATAACCAGTAAAAAGAATAAATATTTGTTCATCATTGCTATAGTGGCAAATTTGTTTTTTTAAAACGTTATTTGAAAATATATATTGCAAGTTTAATCATTTACAATAAAACAATTATTTTTGTAAATTGACGAGCATATTTAGAGAGATGATTTAAAAACTTACAAATTAAAAACTGAACAAAACAATAAGAATTCAACAAATCAGTTATATTTGTGACAATCAGATAAAAATGAAAAACACTAATTTAATGAAGCTAAAAACAATTTCTCTGCTGTTTTTAGCCGCATTCGTTTCAGGATGTGGGTTGTTTGGCAACGGAGGTGGACAGGCATCACGCACCACCGGATGGGAATACAATTCAGAAGAAACGGGTAATATCCCCTATCTTTCGGGCTACGAACAGGAAGCAGGTCCCGGTTTGGCATTTATCCAGGGCGGCACGTTTACAATGGGCCGCGTGGAGCAAGATGTAATGTATCAATGGGACAATCATCCGCGAAGAGTTACAGTAGCGTCATTTTACATGGACGAAACTGAAGTGTCGAATCAGGATTACAGGGAGTATGTTTTCTGGCTCAGAAGAATGTATCCCAATGATGCTGAAAAAATCAGGGCTGCTAGTCCCGATAGTTCTGTATGGCGCGAAGAACTCGCTTACAATGAACCATACGTAAACAATTATTTCAGGCATCCCGCCTACAGCGATTATCCGGTGGTTGGTGTTACCTGGGAACAGGCGGAAAAATACTGTTCATGGAGGACCGATCGAGTAAATGAAAAAATTCTTGTTGAACGCGGAATTTTACAACACGACGACAGCCAGGGCGAACAGAATGTATTCACAACTGATGCCTACCTGGCAGGTTTATACGCCGGAACAGAAGGCGAAGATCCGCAGGAAGCACCTGACGGAACCACGCGCCGGGTAAGATGGGAAGACGGAATTATGCTTCCGAATTACCGGTTGCCTACCGAAGCCGAATGGGAATATGCTGCCTACGGTTTGATTGGCAACGTGGAAGATGAAATTCTCACCGACCGGAAATTCTATCCCTGGAACGGAGCATATCTCAGAGAAGATTCAAGAAAAAACAAAGGCCGGTTAAAAGCCAACTTTACCCGTGGCCGAGGCGACCTTATGGGTATGGCCGGTGCATTAAACGACAATGCCGATATTACATCTCCTGTGTTTTCTTATGACCCGAACGATTACGGACTTTACTGCATGTCGGGTAATGTGAACGAATGGGTTTCAGATGTTTACCGTCCGCTGTCATTCATGGACGTGAATGAATTCCAGCCATTCAGGGGAACTGTTGTAACAGAATACCAGCGAGATGCCAACGGTGATTTGGTTCGTAACGAATACGGGGAACTGGTAAAAGATACCATTGCTGATTACCGTAACTTCGAAGACGGCAACCCGGATTCGCAGATTGTAGAATCGGGCGACTGGAATGCTGCCGATGAAAACCGAACAACGAATGATATGTACGTTAAAGATGACCGCGAGGGATATTTCTCGTCACTCATCAGCGATGAAGTAAGAGTATACAAAGGCGGCTCATGGAAAGACCGTCCTTACTGGCTGGTGCCCGGAACAAGAAGGTACCTTGAACAAAGCCAGGCACAAAGTGATATTGGGTTCCGTTGCGCCATGACAAGAGTTGGAAGTCCCGAAGGATTTTAAAATAGTATAACACATTTATCACTAACCTCATTTTTAACCGAATGAGGTTTTTTTATTTCTGATATGACCATCGAAGAAATTTACAGGCATTTTAACAATTCGGCACAGGTAGTTACCGACAGCCGGAAAATTGTTGAAGGCTCCCTGTTTTTCGCCCTGAAAGGAGAAAAATTTAACGGCAATAAATATGCAGCCGAAGCACTTGAGAAAGGAGCTTCTTATGCCGTTATCGACGAAGAAAAGTACGTTAAAAATGAACGGACAATCCTGGTAGATGATGCTCTTGAAACGCTTCAGCAACTGGCAAATTTTCACCGGAAAAAATTGGGTACCACAATCCTGGCAATTACCGGGTCGAATGGTAAAACCACTACCAAAGAACTGATTGCAGCCGTTTTGACAACCAAATACAGCGTCAGTTATACACAGGGAAATTTAAACAACCACATTGGAGTGCCTTTAACACTTCTTGCGATGGATGAAAAAACAGAAATCGGGATTGTGGAAATGGGCGCCAATCACCCGGGTGAAATTGGAATGCTTTCAGAAATTGCCGACCCGGATTACGGAATCATTACAAATATTGGCAAGGCGCACCTCGAGGGTTTTGGATCGTTTGAGGCCATAAAAAAAACAAAAGCCGAACTCTTCGATTACCTGAAAAAGAAAAAAGGGGGAACCGTTTTCTTCAATAAAGAAAACCCAATTCTAACTGAAATTACTCAGGATATTTCAAATAAAATCAGCTTCGGAAAATCGGGTGCCGACTTAAACGGAGAGCCTGTGCAGTCGCCTCCGTTTATTCACGTAAAAGTGAAATTCCCGAAAGGAGTTCTTTACCTCAATTCAAGACTAACCGGAAGTTACAATTTTGAAAATATACTTGCTGCAGCCTGCATCGGTCATTATTTTAAGGTCGAACCGCTCAGTATACAAAACGCCATAAAAAACTATACTCCGCAAAACAACCGGTCGCAACTAATTGAAAAAAACGGGTTCAAAATAATAATGGATGCCTACAATGCCAATCCAACCAGCATGCAGGCATCCATCGAAAGTTTCAATGCATCCTTTCCAAATCCGAAATTCCTGATTCTGGGCGACATGTTAGAGCTTGGAGAAGAAGCACAGGCTGAGCACATGAAAATTCTTGCAGAAATAAAAAAACACTCCTTCGCAGAAGTGTTTCTTGCAGGACCTGTTTTTGCTGCGGCAGCAAAAAATTATCCGTTTAAATCTTTCGGAAATTCAGCCGAACTATGTCAGTTTCTGGCTGAAAATCCCCTAAAAAAAGGAGCGGTCCTTATTAAAGGATCCCGTGGAATCCAACTTGAAAAAGTACTGCAATATCTTTAGTTGCTTTCCGGCTTTTCTACATTCAGCACATCGGCAATCGCTTTTTCAAAAGTGGCTTTTGGCAAGGCTCCCATAGCCATTTGCGGCTGCCCCTCGGTAGGCACAAACAACAACGACGGAATGCTCTGAATACCAAACATACCTGCCAGTTCCTGCTCTTTTTCGGTGTCAACTTTATAAATTACAATTTTGTCGCCGTATTCTTCCTGGAGTTCTTCCAAAACAGGAGCTACCATTTTACAGGGCCCGCACCAGTCGGCATAAAAATCAATCAGTGCCGGCTTATCACCTTCATATTTCCACTCTTTGTTTTCTTCAAAATTGAATACTTTCTCTTTAAAACTCTCTTTTGTTAAAAATTCCAACATATCAAAAAATTTAAATTATTATCGTATTTAAAAATATACATATATAGATTCGTCAAATATAATGCCATTGCATCTCTCTTAAAATATAAACCATGAGTTTAGACAAATAGTTGTAATTTTGTCACGATTTTTTTCATAGTTGACAGAAAACAGTAACATTTGCTCCAATTTTGGCAGAAAAATGAACGAACAGTTAAAAAGCAAAATATTCGGGACAATATCAAATGCAGCGTCAGATTTAAACCAGGAAACGTATGTAATTGGCGGATTTGTTCGCGATCTGTATCTGAAACGTCCATCGAAAGACCTCGATATTGTAACCCTTGGCAGTGGGATTAAACTGGCGGAACATGTTGCCAAAAAATTAAAGCCCCGTCCGAAGGTTAACGTTTTTAAAAATTTTGGAACCGCCCAACTGAAGTATAAAAATTACGAAGTTGAATTTGTGGGTGCCCGCAAGGAATCGTACCAGCGCAATTCCAGAAAACCAATAGTTGAAAACGGAACGCTCGAAGACGATCAGAACAGACGCGATTTTACAATCAATGCACTGGCACTCGGGTTGAACCCACACAATTACGGTGAACTGGTTGACCCGTTTGGCGGCATGCAGGATTTGAATGACAAAATCATCCGGACACCACTCGACCCGGACATTACTTTTTCCGACGATCCGCTCAGAATAATGCGCGCCATCAGGTTTTCTACACAACTCGGATTTGAGATTGAACCACAAACATTGCAGGCAATAGCCAAAAACCGGGAACGTATTAAAATTGTTTCCGGTGAGCGCATTGCCGATGAACTGAATAAAATTGTGCTTTCTCCCAAACCGTCAATCGGTTTCAAACTGCTCGATGAAACCGGTCTGCTCAAAATCATTTTTCCTGAACTGACAGATATGAAAGGAGTGGATGTGGTGAAAGGCATCGGGCATAAAGACAATTTTTACCATACATTGGAGGTGCTCGACCGAATTGCGCCACACACTAACAATCTGTGGCTGCGCTGGGCAGCGCTTTTACACGACATTGGCAAACCACCGACTAAAAAATTTGTTGAAGGGCAAGGCTGGACTTTCCATTCACACAACTTTGTGGGAGTAAAAATGATACCCCGTATTTTCAGAAAACTGAAACTTCCGCTCAACGAGAAAATGAAGTATGTGCAAAAAATGGTTAGTTTGCACATGCGCCCGATTGTTCTCTCGGAAGACGAAGTGAGTGATTCAGCAGTACGCCGGTTGCTTTTTGAAGCCGGCGACGACATCGATGAATTAATGACGCTGTGCGAAGCTGACATTACTTCGAAAAACCCGGAGAAAGTAAAGCGGTACATGAAAAATTTCAAAGTTGTGCGGCAAAAGTTAAAGGAGATTGAAGAGAAAGATGCCGTCCGTAATTTTCAGCCACCCATCTCGGGGGAACTGATTATGGAAACTTTCGAACTGCCGCCAAGCCGGGAAGTAGGCATTATAAAAGATGCCATAAAAGATGCCATCCTCGATGGGGAAATTCACAACAATTTTGAGGAAGCGTACAATTTTATGCTGAAAAAAGCTAAAGAACTGGGTATTGAAAAGAAAAATTAAGGAGTTGTTTTCAATCGTAACAGAACCGGAAGGTGATCGCTGAAACCTCCGTTATACCTGTAGCCAATAAAAGTACGGTTTGTCTTTATTCCTCCGTATCGTTCATCTTTTTCAAGCAAAAAAGGGAGCTTTACAATTTGAGCCATCTGAGAGTCGGTAATAAAACCTTTATCTTCAAGCAAAAGTGAACCGGAAACCATTACCTGGTCGAAAACCGACCATTGCGACCGGTATTTTATCGTTCCTATTTCCTCGTTTGTCCATTTTTCAGAAAGATTTACAATATCGGTGAAGCCAAATTTTTCTTCCGCACCTCTCGTTATTAAAACACGGGCTATGCTTTCATCCTGAGGCTGGTCGTTAAAATCTCCCACGATAACAACTTTAGGATTACTAAGATTTTGTTGCAAGGTATCGTACAGATTTCGCAAAGTTTGAGCGGCCAGGTTTCTTAACGACTGCGTTTCCATCAAACCGCCATACCTCGATGGCCAGTGGTTTACAAAAAAATGCAGCGTATCGGTTTCATTTAAAATTCCCGACACATAAAGTATTTCCCGTGTCTCCTCAACAGAATCCTGCTCATTTTTCAAAGGATAATACTGATAATTTAAAGGATAGAAATCGTCTTCGTTGTATAAAAAAGCCACATCGATACCCCGTTCGTCCGGCGATTCTTTGTGGATTATATTGTACGGAAATGCCTGAAGCGGAGTATCATTAAGTAATTTTTCCAAAACATTACGGTTTTCAACCTCACAAAGTGCAATCAATTGGGGAGGTTCCCATCCCGATGCATTCAAAATCACTTTGGATATATTCAGCAGTTTGTCCTTTAGTTTGCTGTATGTCCAGCGGCGGTCACCGCCAGGCGTAAACTCCTCGTCGATGGTGACGGGATCATCCCGGGTATCAAACAAATTTTCTGCGTTATAAAATAAAACCGAAAAGTTATCGGGGCGATTTTGTGCATGGATTTGAACTGTAAAAATGAGAAAAGCAGTAAAGGAAAGAAAAAATCTATTCTTCATCTTTCTTTTTCTCGATTCGTTCGAATGCGCCGAGATCAGGACCATCGTCACCGGTGCGGTCCTTGTTCATAATATCGAGCGGGAACTCATCTGCATATTTTTCTTTCCCAATGTCTTTAGCGGCTGATAATGTATCCAGCGAATAGTCGTATTCATCAAACGGATCGGCAAAATTCGGATTGTATTTTGCGCCTTTCCATACGCTTTTAAAATGGTCGTTGTTTGAAATATTGAACGTATCGGGAACCTGGATAATGCAATGATCGAATTCGTAATTAAAGGTATTTTCCATATTGTTTCCCAGTTCAATTTCTTTGGCATTGCTTCCATAAATAATGCTGTTGCCAAAAAAGGCTTTTTGCAAATCGCCAACATAGGTCTTTGAAGTGCCGTCAGCCTGTTGAACCACCAATACATTTGAAAGAACCAGAGAAGAAGTTGAACGGGAGCGGCTGGAATAGTTTCCCCAGAAATTGGCAATGGTAGTGTGGTAAAATTCGTATTCGCCACCCACCAGTAACGCTGCAGCATAAAAACCACAATTGGCTATAACATTATTATATCCGGTAATTTTTGATTTTAACGCAAAAAGACCGGCATAAGCCATGTTTTCAATCCGGGCATTGGAAAGCTGAAGTGAGGCAAATCCCTCTTCCTCAATTGTTCCGACCTGCAACCCGATGTTTGCATTTTTTATGTTTGTGTAATTGAACACATTGTCGTGACTACCGGAGAACAGAATAATTCCGTTCCACTGATCGGGGATATTTTTATAATTGTCTTCCAGCCGATCGGACAAAAACCGGATGGGTTCCTGGAAAGTTCCTTCGGCCTTTACAGTTCCTTTTACATACATGCCGGCTCCTTTATGAAAGTGAATACGTGTTCCGGGCTCTATTGTCAGTGTCGACAAACTGTCGACATACGCATAATCGTAAACCAGGTAAGGTTTTTCCGAAGTCCAGGTAGTTGTTCCAACTGTTTCTCCTTTTATCAGTTTAAAATCCTGGCCATAAGCAATAAGTTTTATATTCTGAAGTTTTGAATTGGTAGTAAATTCAATGGAATCCTGAATAACCATCGGAAGATTTTGTCCGGTTGGATCGATGGTTACTTCAACAAAAATATATATACTGTCGCGGGCAGGCACTTCAATTTCGTAAGCTTCGTTGGTTGATTTTCCGTCTACACTCAGCCTGAAATTGGAAAAATCGCCTCCGGCAACACGTATCCTGGAAATCAGAATGCTTTCATCGTAAGGATTGTAAACTCTCAAATGCTGTGTTGTTGAACCAATTGTGGTAAATATAGTATCGAAAGTGATGGTATCGGCAGAAAACCGGAGCTGCGCATCCTGAGATTTCATATACCCCTCATCTTCGCACGAAAAAAGCGAAACCATGAGTGCAGCCACTACCAATATTTGAAGCAGATATCTAAACAATTCCCGGGTTTTAATTATTAAACGTGTTTCCGATACACTTATTATCGCAAATATATAAAATCAATTTACAACTTTTAACATTTATTTACAACTTTTGGTTTTTTTTCAACGTCTTTTTTTGAAATCAGCCATAATCCGAGCATTGTGATAAGTCCGTTTAAAATCAGCAGCTCAAAACCAAACTGGTAGCCGCCAAGCAGCACCTCAGAATAAGTAGAAATAAAAAAACAAATAAGGGGTGAGGCAATTCCCACCAGGGGCACAAATTTATCGTTTACTTTCTTTTTTGAATAAATTCCAAACACAAACAGGCCGAGAATGGGCCCGTAAGTATAACCTGCAACCGTAAAAACTGCCACAACAATACTTTCGTCGCTGATGGCGCGAAAACCCAGAATAACCACAATCAGCAGCACCGAAAACATAATATGTGCACGCTTTTTAATGCTTTTCTTTTTCGACTCTTCCTTATACTTGTCGATGTTTAAAAAATCGACACTGAAAGAAGTTGTAAGCGCTGTAAGTGCGGAATCGGCGCTGGAATAAGCTGCAGCAGTAATTCCCAGCAGAAAAGCAATGGCAACCGGTAAACTTAAATGATTGAGCGCAATTAACGGATAAAGCTCATCAGTGGTTTCGGGCATCGCAATTCCGGTTTGTTCGGCAAAAATATAGAGCAAAACACCCAGGCAAAGAAACAGAAAAACCGCAGCAAGAAATGAAAGGCTAAACACAATCATGTTTTTCTGGGCCTCTTTTTTGTTTTTGCAGGTCAGGTTCTTCTGCATCATATCCTGGTCCATTCCAACCATCACGATTGTAATGAACATACCTGCAAAAAACTGCTTGAAAAAATTATTCCCGGTGCGCCAGTCCCAAAAAAATATTTTGGAAGTCCGGTGCGACGAAATTCGCTCAACCACTTCTGCCCCGTCGAAATTCAATGAATTTGTAATTGCAATTATTGTAAAAATAACCGCACTGACCAGAAAAAAAGTCTGCAGTGTATCGGTCCACACAATTGTTTTTATTCCTCCTTTAAATGTATAAACCCAAATAAGGGCAATGGTTACAATAACTGTAACAGTAAACGGAATATCAAAAGCGTCGAAAAATGCAATCTGCAATACTCCGGCCACCAAATAGAGCCGGAAAGCCGCCCCGATAAGTTTGGATATCAGAAAGAAAAAAGAACCGGTTTTGTAGGAACTTCCTCCAAACCGCTGATCCAAAAAAGTGTAGATGGAAACCAGGTTCAATTTATAATAAAGCGGCAGTAAAATACCGGCAACCAGCCAGTACCCAACAATGTTTCCAAACACAAACTGCAAATAAGAGAAAGCCGTACTGCCCACCTCTCCGGGCACTGAAATAAAAGTAACCCCCGACAATGTGGCGCCAATCATTCCAAAAGCTACCAAAAACCAGGGCGATTTGCGGTTTGCATTAAAAAATGCCTGGGTGTCGGCACCCCGGGAAGTAAACCACGAAATTGCCATCAACACCCCAAAATAACCCAACACCAAACTTAGTACAAGGAAAGGACTCATAAAATTATCTATTCAAAATCGGGGTATAACAAGTATTTTTTTCTTAGCTGTTTGTATTTCTGAATGTCGGATTGCCAGCTAATTTTTATCGCTTCTTCATTCCATCCTTCTCTTATTTTCTCAATCAGCTTGTCGGTTCCGGCAAGTAAATTAAACCAACTTTCCCGCGTTAAAAATTCTTCTTCATTTTCATACTGATTGTAAAAATCGATGAAATATTTCAGCGTAAAATCAGGTGCTTCTTCCAGTTTTCGCAAATCCACTCCGTAGCATTTCTCACCTTCATTTTTAGGACTCACAGCCACTCCCGGAATACTCCGGGGTGTAAATGTAAAATCGCCCAACGAAGGTTTTGTTCCACCAATTACCTGGAACGGAAAGTCGGTGCCGCGTCCGATGCTCACACTGGTTGCCTCGAAAAAACAAAGCGACGGATAAAGCTGAACTGCAAGGTCGTTGGGCAAATTCGGAGACGGACTCACCGGCAGGGAATACGCCTTTTTGTGCGAATAATTTTCCACCGGAACAACAGTTAAATCGCATTTACGAGGTGCATCCAGCCAGTTTTCGCCGTTAATCATTTGGGCCAGCTCTCCCACCGTGCATCCGTGAACAATCGGAATCGGATGCATCCCAACAAACGACTCAAATTCCAAATCGAGCACCGGCCCGTCGATGTAATCACCATTCGGATTTGGGCGGTCGAGCACTAAAACCGGTTTGCCGTGTTCGGCACAGGCTTCCATCACCAAATGCATGGTGGAGATGTAAGTATAAAACCGGCACCCCACATCCTGGATGTCAAAAATAACAATATCCAGTCCTTCAAGGTGTTCAGCCGTTGGTTTGCGGGTATCACCATAAAGTGAAAAAACGGGAAGGCCGGTTTTAGGGTCAATTCCGTCTTCAATTTTTTCACCTGCCGAAGCATCACCGCGAAAACCATGTTCCGGTGCAAAAATTTTTACAATCTCAATTCCTTCTGCTAAAAGAAAATCCACAAGGTGTTCACTCCCTTTCACAGAAGTATGGTTTACCACCACTCCAACATTTTTTCCTTCGAGCTGCGGTAAATATTTTTCAGGCTGCTCAGCACCGGTTCGCAGCTCATTTTCAGGAGAACCACTGCATGCTGTTGCTATAAATAACAGAAAAAATAACCCGGATAATTTTATCATTAGAATCAAATTTGAGTTTGAGATGCTAAAATACGATTTCATTTTTCTAAAAAGAATCGTTGAACTCAATTTTTCTTACCAAACGGAACGGTGAAACCCAACCAGGGAACCGCGATGAATGAGATATCGGGTTGAACCGGAACAACCAGCCCAAAATCGAGCGCTGCTTTTTTAATGATCCATCGGCCTCCAAGTGCCAGCAATCCAAATCCTTCTCCGTCCGTATTCACGTAGAAATTTTCAGTTATAATGTACCAGCGATCGGAGAGCCGAAACATTCCGTTGAGATTAATTATTGGCGAAGAGGCCCATTCATCGCCGGCAAACCCGTACCCCATCCCGAGGCTTACATTGTTATCGGGAGTTCCGAAGGTGGTTAGTCCGTATAATATTCCGAAAGAAGAACCGGACTCGCCCAGAACAGTTCCCACCAGGGCACCTGCCCCGATGTTGAATTTATTCTTTTCAACCGGAAAAGAAAATTTTGGTGAGAAAAACACAGGAGTGGGTGCGCCGCCAAACAGAAAAAGGGGAATGATTCCGCCTCCCACCGATAAGTTATCGGTAACGCCATAAGCAAACTGGTTCCACAAAACCCAAATATTTTGGTAATATCCCTCCCCTTTTCTTAATCCGTAGCCGTTTGGCGACCAAAAATAACGGGTCGACTGCGGATTTGGAAACCAGACTTTTCCATCTCTGATTTGCTGAATATTGACTTTTTCGCGTGATTTTATTTCTTTTTTCCGGATTGAAATTTCTCCCAGATTTTCAGTAAGAACAATAATTCTCGCGGAATCTTCAGAGATAATTTGTCCAACAAATTCATTACCATCACGGGTTTCAATTCTGAAAATTGAGGTATCGTTTTCTGCAGCCTGGGAAAATGCAAAAGTATTCAGGAATAAAATAAAAATTGTCACCAGAATTATAGTTCCTGCTTTCATATCGTTTTATATTATTTACCGAATGAAAATTTTAATGAAAGGTAGGTATAATTTTAGTTCAGTACAAAACCATTTTCCAACCGGAAGTTAAGAATTACCCTGGCTCCTGTTTTTTGAAAACTTTCCCGACGGATTTCTTCCTTTCCCTTTTTTTTGAAATTTTTTGCCTCCTTTGTTTCTGCCCGGGGAGTAGCTTTTCCATTGCGGTCCTTTTCCCATTCCTTCGGGCAGCGGCAGTTTTATAACCTCACGCTCGATGAGTTGTTCAATCTGGTGAAATTTTCCCATCTCCTTGTCGTTCACCAGGGTTAAAGCCACTCCGGTAGCATCGGCCCGAGCGGTACGTCCTACGCGATGCACATAATCTTCAGCATCATGCGGCACATCGAAATTGATAATCAGGTTAATCTCTTTTATATCGATTCCACGGCTCATTACATCGGTAGCAACTAAAATTCTTGTGCGGCGGGCCTTAAAAGCCTGCAACACTTTTTCGCGTTCGGTTTGTTCCAGATCGGAAGAAATGGCTTCGGCAGCAAATTTATGTTTCTTCAGCGAAAGCGCCAGTTCCGTAACTTTCCGTTTGGTTGAGCAAAAGATCAGGATACTTTTATAGTCGGGATTCTCAGAAATCAGGTGATTGATCAAATCGATTTTCTGACTGTCGTAACAGAGATAAACCGCCTGCAAAACGCCTTCTGCCGGTTTCGACATGGCAATATTTATTTCAACCGGATCAACCAGAATCTTGGAAGTGAGCGTCCTGATTTTCGGAGCCATAGTTGCACTAAACATCAGTGTTTGCCGCTCTTTTGGCAGGTAAGAAATTATTTTAACGATGTCTTCGTAAAACCCGATGTCAAGCATCCTGTCGGCCTCATCGAGCACGAGGTATTTTAAGGTGTCGAACTTTACATAGCCCATATTCAGGTGGGCAATCAGCTTGCCGGGAGTGGCAACCACAATGTCGGCACCCTGTGTGAGCGCTCTCTTTTGCTGCCCCCAGTCGTCGCCGTCGCTGCCGCCGTAAATAGCAATGGAATGAATGCCCAGTCCGTAGGCAATTCCCTGTATTTGCTGGTCAATTTGTATTGCCAGTTCGCGTGTAGGCACCAAAATAAGTGTGCTTGTTTCGCCGGACGGCTGGTCCAGAATCATATCGAGAACGGGAATGACAAAAGCGGCTGTTTTTCCGGTTCCGGTTTGCGCGCAGGCAATTAAATCTTTATTGTCGAGAATTTGTGGTATCGCTTGTTCCTGGATGGGTGTGGTCTTTTCAAAACCCATGTATGATATGGCGTCGAGAATATCGTCGTGTACTGCTAATTCAGAAAATTTCATTATTGATGTTGTAATTTTTTTGTGATTTTTGGCCGAAAAGCCATTTTGTTTTTCGGCATACAAAGTAAACGAAAATTATTGATTATGCGTTATTTAAAATAGGTCAAAATCTTTTCAATCATTTCCATCCCGGCCCGTTCGCCTTTCGAAGAAAACAGGCATTCACCGGTTGTTTTGTAAAGCGAAACTTCGAGGTTTGAATCCACACTTTCTTTAATCATCCGGTCCATTTTACCGGTTACCGGAGCTTTCAGATTTCCACCCTTTTGTTGTACTGCCTTCACTTTTAAAACATGATTTTTACGTTTAAGTTCAATATTCAGCGTTTGTCCGGAAAATGAAAGATGTGTGATTTCAGAATTGTTGTAGGTGGCAAAAAGATAAAATTTCCCTTTCAGGTAAAGAAAACAGATGTGTCCCATAAAAAAACTTCCGAGCCACGGAATTTTAGCCAATGAAAAAGTAAATGAACAGTCGGGTTCTTCAAAGGTATTGCAGTGCAGCCAAATCCATGATTCAGGAAAAGAAGTGCCCCAGTCTTTTTCAATGTATCCTTTTCCTCCTGAAAATTCTGCAGCCACCCCATTCACAGTTAACGACCCCTCCAGCAAATGCAGCACCGAACCGATTCCGTGTTTGCATTCCATAAACGGAACAAATGAATACCAGCCCATTATTCCCGGTGAAATCAGGCTTTTCGGGTATTTTACCAAATTGGAATATTGCAGTTCGCCGCTAACTTTTAATTGCGGCGAATCAATATTCAACTGAATTACTTTATCAGAAAAGTGAGAATTCCCCACTTCCACTTCAAACAGATTTCCTGAATAGCGAAAATCGGAAAGCGGATATTTGACATACGCCGTTTCACCGGTTATGCCGTTAATAAACTGAATAAATGCATGTTTGTCATCTTTTGTTAGCGAAACGCCGGGAATAAATGAAAAAACATGCTCCCGGTTTTCGGAAACATGTTTAAAATACCAACCTTCAAAATAATTCTTCCGGTTAAGATTTCCCTGAAAAACTTCTGGCTTGAATAGTCTCATTTAAATTTTTTCTGTTTCTGATTTTAGCCTTCTTATTTCTTTGTATCGCTGCCAGTCAAATTTATTCAAAAAAGTAAGTGCTTTTTGAGCGCCCAGCAAAAACAATCGTTTTTTCTTTTCATCGCTCATTTTAAAATTCAGCCAGTTAAAATCTTTGTCGGCATCGATAAAACAGATAAGTTTTTCAAAATCAGGATTCTGGATCAGGAATTCATTGTCGGCATCGTGGCGCATGGTGCTCACCATCGATCCGAGGAAACCTCCGAGGTCGTCCACATCGGCATATTCCTTGCGGTAAGAGCTCAGTTTCACTCCAAAAGTGGGCTTGCGCGGCGGACCTGCGGCTTTGGCATGAAAAACATTAATGGGAAAGTTGGAAATCATTCCGCCATCCACAAATTTTACTTTTTCGGGAATTTTACCGTGGAAGTTGGCATATTTCATCCACTGTTCGTTGGCAGGTTTTCCGGCGCCTGGAATGTTTTTAATCTCGAAAGGCACAAAGAAAAACGGTACCGACATGGAAGCACGCACCATTTTCGCGGGCGACTCATCCCACATTTTATCGCCCCAGTACAAACTGGCCATTTCCGGAAACTGCACCTTTGTTTGGGTCGTCACGTCAGCCGCAATAATATACATCCGGGCGTAATCGTCGGAAATCGGTTCACCTGTCAGCCGGTTTCGCAAACCTGCCGGAAAGTGTTCCTTTCCCCGCTTTTCCAGAACATCGCCAATGGTTTCCACTTTGTTGGGCGACTCTTTTAAAACGCCCTGGATCCATTTTTCAAACTTATTGCCCGGATTTAATCCGAGGTTAATGAACAGCGCCTTTCTGATTTTCCGGTGATTCCACAATAGTTTACCCAGCATTTTTTTGAAAGGCGTTCCTTCAATTGTTTTTTGAATGATACTTTTTAAAGACGGATCGCCATCAACAAATTCAAACAAATCCTGGCGGGCCAGAACATCCAGCACGGCTTTCGATTTTTCTTTTCCGATGCTGTCAATTCCGGCCAGAACCAATGTATTGATGGCTCCCGCCGAAGTTCCTGCAAGGTGAAAAAAGCGTATTCCCGCCGCTTCAAGAATATAAGTATATCCCACAAGCGCGATTCCAAGAACACCGCCTCCTTCCTGCACCAGATCCACATACTGATTGCCTTCGTCGTCAATTACATCTGAAAAGATTCTTGGACGCAGGGCTTCAGCTTCTTCCAGCATCTGCTGAAAATCAGGTTGATTTATAAAATCTTCATAAGTCATTTGAAAATAATTTAATAGATTTAAATATTCAGATAAAAAGATACGAAATTCAAATGAATATTGAGGAATTTTAAGTCATTTAATTTTAGGGAAATCAGGTTATAAAATTGACATCGGCTCCGCAGTTGGGACAACGGCCGTCGAAACCGGGGTCCAAATCTATATTGTACCTGTTTCGTTCCAGGAACATTTCACCACAGTCTGGGCAAAAAGTGGATGAACGCAGGCTGTCGCTCACATTCCCCAGGTAAACATGGTAAAGGTGTTTCTTTGCAACGGAATACAACTCTTTCAATTTCTCCACCGAAGTGGGAGGTGCATCCATTTTATACTGCGGAAAATAGCGCGATAAATGGAGCGGTGTTTCTTTGCCGGCATGCGCAGCAATCCATTTTACCATGACTTCAAACTCAGTTTTGTCGTCATTCAGTCCGGATATTACCAGGTTGGTAATCTCGAGATGCTTGTTGTTTTCGGCTATTATTTCGATGGTTTCCAACACCGGCTCCAGCTTAGTTTTGGTGTGTTTTCTGTAAAAATCTTCGCTGAAACCTTTCAGATCGATATTAAAAGCATCGAGCACCGGAAGTGCATGTTTTAAAGGTTCAGGATTAATGTAACCGTTTGAAACCACCACATTTTTCAATCCCTCTTTTTTGGCAAGTCCGGCTGTATCGAGCATGAATTCGTAAAATATAAACGGCTCGTTGTAGGTGTAGGCAATTCCGATATTGTCCCAGGTTTTCAGGGCTTCATTCACAATTTGTTGTGGACTGATATTCCGGAACCCGTGAAACTCGGTGGCCCGGCACTGCGAAATGTTGTGGTTCTGGCAAAAACTGCAGTGCATGTTGCAGCCCACCTCCCCTATCGACAAAATATTTTTCCCCGGATGAAAATGGTAAAGTGGCTTTTTTTCAATCGGGTCGACTCCCATTGCAGCAACTTTATCGTAAACATGCGTTACCAGCTTTCCGTCAATATTTTCCCTGACATTGCAAACTCCGGTCTGCCCCGCTTTAAGCTGGCAATACCACGGACAAAGTTCACATCTTATTTCACTATTTTCCGATTTTATATAAAATAAGGCTTCCTGCATAAAATCCTCCGTTTTACCCAAAGTTACGAAATCGGATAGAATCAGTTAACCCTGTTCAAATTTAATCCTAAAAAAATTGAGCGGTTTTATTTTTCTATGATTATATTATAGCTTTAATTTTTGATTAAATATTAGTCAGGGGATGAATAGTGAAAAAATTCAAAAGAAACTGGATGTGCTGGCCGATGCTGCCAAGTATGATGTTTCGTGCGTATCGAGTGGAAGCAGCCGGAAAAATGCAACCAAAGGAATTGGGAGCGGCGTGTCGTGCGGTATTTGTCACAGTTTTACTGAAGATGGCCGCTGTGTGAGCCTGTTCAAAATACTGATGACGAACAGTTGTATTTACGATTGCGCTTATTGCATTAACCGGCGAACCAACGACCGGCCCCGATCCACTTTTTCTGTTGATGAAATCGTAGATTTAACGATTGGCTTTTACCGCAGAAATTACATCGAAGGATTATTTCTGAGTTCAGGTATAATTAAAAATCCCGATTTTACGATGGAATGCATGGTGCAAGTTGCCAAGAAACTGCGGTTAGAGAAAAACTTTTACGGGTACATTCACCTGAAAACCATCCCCGGAGCGAGCAACGACCTGATTCGGCAGGCAGGATTGTATGCCGACCGGTTGAGTGTAAATATTGAGATCCCCACCGAACAAAATCTCCTGAAACTGGCTCCCGAGAAAAATTTTAAAGGAATTTTATCGCCGATGAGCCAAATAAAAAATGAGATTCTTGCCAGTAAAGAGGAGCATAAAAAGTTTCGGAAAGCACCCCGGTTTGCGCCCGCCGGCCAAAGCACGCAACTGATTGTAGGAGCCACTCCAGAAACCGATCGGCAGATTATCCTGCTCTCTTCAGGATTGTACCAATCCCAAAACCTGAAACGGGTTTACTATTCCGGCTACCTGCCGGTAAATAGTTATGACCAACGTTTGCCTGCAATTGACAAACCTCCGCTGTTGCGCGAAAACCGGTTATACCAAAGCGACTGGCTGATGCGTTTTTACCGGTTTAAGGCTGAAGAAATCTTGAGTGATGACCAACCTTTTCTCGATTTGGATGTGGATCCCAAACTGGGATATGCATTGCGAAACATGCATCTTTTCCCGATCGACGTGAACACTGCCGATTACGAAATGATTTTGCGGATTCCCGGAGTGGGGGTGCAGTCGGCACAGCGAATTTTGCAGGCGCGGCGTCACCGCAAACTCACGTTTTATCACCTGAAAAAAATCGGAGTTGTGCTCAAACGGGCCAAATACTTCATCAAAACCAACGAATTGCCGGCCGGACTAAAAACCGATCTGCCCCCCGAAAACCTGAAACAGATGTTGCTCTCCCCAAACGCTGCCAAACGAAAAAAAGCCCTGGATACCCAACTCAGTTTGTTCAGTAATCCACAACCTGTTTTGCCCGCAGCGCATTAATCAGCATCCCGGAAATTCTCACCCCATTTTACACAAGGAAGGACTTTTACAAAATAACTCCTTTCCTTACCGGTGCAGCATTTTAATGCTCAATCCTTTTTGTGCCGACCAGCCTTCCTTATCAGTAAGACGAATAAAAAAATGGTAGTCGCCTTCATCGAAATTTCCTTCATTGTTTCCTGCCGGAAGTGAAATCTGCAGGTTGGTTTCATATTCGGTCAGTCCGGCTGGTATTTCAAAATCGCGGATAAAATAAAGCGGATTTACCGGTGTTTTTACCGGATCTAAATCGCATTCAGTAACTTCAGTGCTGTGCGCATGATGATCAAAATTTTCATGAACCTCGATACTGTATGATCCCAGTTCCACATTGTCCGAAAACAAAACTTTAAATGTAAAGGATTCGCCCAGCCAAAGCGTATCGCAGTTTTGCGGAAAAGCGCCGGAAACCGTTAAATCGATTTCCGGCTTTTCATCGTCAATTTCTTCCCTGTTGCACGAAACAAAAACGAGTGATGCAAATGCAACCAAAATAATCAGATTCTTCATTTTTCATTTTTTCAATATGCCGTCGTCCGGCTTCGAAATTACAAAACTGTGCGCATAAATTAATGTGTTTGTCCTTCGCCATGCAAAATTTCCAGTTCCTCATCAATTGAGGTCTGGTTCCCTTCCATGTCCGTTACGCTGAAGTGAAAATGGTAATCCCCTTCCTCAGCATGATCGGGAATGGGAATGTCTTTGTGAAAAACCGTATTTTTCAATCCCGAAAACTCTGTGTAAAGCGAATCTAATTCCCAGCCTTCTTCATCTTTTCCGGCAAAAGCACTCTTTTCCTCATGTTCACCTTCAAAATGAATTTCCACTTTTACCCGGTCAATTTTCCCAGGTGCCAATATTTCTGCATCGATGTGCAGGTCAGACCCGATGTAACCGGTTTTACTGTTGTCGTGTCCCAGTTCAAATTCAATAATTTCCGGCTTCGGTGTTTCTTCCTCTTTTTGGCAGGAAGTAAAAATAATTCCTGCAGTGAACAATAAGGCAATAAATAATTTTCCTGTTTTCATCTTTCTGTGTTTTTATTCATTAAACAATTCATTTTACTGTACTAAAAAGGAATATGGATATTCAGCACCAGGTTCCTTCCAGGCTCGGGCACATTGATGAGCCGGTAATAACTGGTGTGGTTAAAGTATTTTCTGTTTAAAAGATTTTGTACCTGAAATGAAAACGAAACGGGCCGGTTATTCCAGTCCATATCGGTTCCCAGTGACAAATTCAGCACATGGTATCCCGGCGTTTTTTCCTCGGGAGGGACGATGTTGTTTTGAGCAGCCACCAGCCTGACATCGAGCGAAGCATACGGATTTTTAAGAAAAGCCACATCTTCCGGTAAATATTTCAGGTTGAAAAGTGCGGACGCAGGAGGTGAAAACGGCAGCGAAAATCCCTTTTTGCCACCCGAAAGCTGTTCGGAATAGATGTAATTGAAAATTACCCCGGTTTTTAATTGCGGTAGAATGTCGTAATGTGCATGAATTTCGCCGCCAAACCGGAAAACTTCGCTTTGCGTGTAATTGAAAACCTGGTTCCCGTTTCCGTAAAGCCGGTTGTGTTCGAACCCGGGATTCAGATATATATAATTTGGGAAATAGTTCACGAACGGCGTGATTCCCACAGCAAACCGGCGGCTGTGCCACTCCAGGCCGGCATCTGCCTGGTACGAAACTTCGGGCGAAAGTTCCGGGTTGCCGACTTCATAACTGAACCGATGGTAATTTACCCCGTTGGCCGCCAGTTCTTTGGCAACGGGCATCCGGAAACTTTTACCGGCATTTATTTTCAGGGAAAGGTGTTCGGCATTGAAATTATATCCGGCCGACCAGGAAATGTTGGAAAAATTCCGGTCAAGTTCCGGCGCGCGCTCAAGTGCTCTCCATACCGTATCGGTGGCAGTTTCCACCGGGCTTGTAAACCAGTCGGAATAACTTTCGGTTTGAATATTTCCATAATCGTAGCGAATGCCGGCTTGCAAAAGGCTTCGATCTGAAATCCGGTATTTGAACAATGCATAGCTTCCTGCTGTATATTGCTCAAATTCGGGAATGATAAACCCCCGTCCACCAATTTGGTTTTTCTGGTGTTCCGCATTTATTCCGGCCGAAAATTCAGTTTTTTTTCCGGTTTGAAATGTAGCCCGCACATGGCCCGTCCAGATGTTTTTACTGAATTCCCTTTCCAGTTCCTCCGGAAACGGCAATCCTTGCGGGAATACCGGCGGCATGTAGCCGTGGCTGGTGTACTGGCTCCACTCCTGCCTGAAATTGCGCTGAAATCCTATCTCCGAGCGCAACTGGAATGTTTCTTTACTTATCGAACTTTTATTAATGACTTTAAAATGGTTCACCTCCTGAAACGGAAACTGAATGTCGCGGTCCGATTTGTCGTGCAGCCCGGTGTCCACTCGCCGGGGTTCCAGTCCGTGCGTATTGGCAAAAAAACCGTTTTTACTGTGCACATTGCTCACATAAAACCGGCTGAATGTACCGTTATTCTGAAACCCTGCCGAGAAATGAAGGTTCTGTTCCTGCCCGGCTGTATTGCGTAATCTGTTTTTATACAGCGGCGCCCGGTACGAATAAATGTCGATGCTGTCAGTGGGTACGCGGTAATCGGCATAATCGAGCAAAGTAGCGCGAAAAGTGAAAAACAGGTATTCTTTCCGTCCATATACAAAAGCCGATGCTCCGGCCAGGTTATTGTTGGATTTTCCGGTCAAATCCACACTACCTCC
>CAYUBV010000005.1:0-28992 GCA_964443035.1 uncultured Tangfeifania sp. | reverse complement strand
TTAACTATTGATGAAAGATATCCAATTATCCTTGAAAGGCTTAAAAAATTAACCTGAAGAGACTTCAACCTTATCTAAACAACTAAATATCAACTATTATCTCACAGAATGTTATCACGATCCTAAAATGATTTTAAATCCAGACGAAATGTTGTAACCTTATTCATTAAAAGGTAATAATCGTAAAACTCTTATCAGATAAGGATTTCAGAAGTCAGGATATAAAAAAAGAGGTCGAAATTTGCTTGCAAATTCAATCGAATACCATTAAAATATACGATTGAATGAGATTAAAATGACCTCTTGTCCTGTCTGGCTCCCCAGGTAGGACTTGAACCTACGACCTACGGATTAACAGTCCGCCGCTCTAACCAACTGAGCTACTAGGGAATATGTTTTCGTTCTCTTTCTCTTTCGCTTCTGCCGCTCCCCGCCCGGATGACTCCGGTCGGACGGGTAACCAACTGAGCTACCAGGGAATTTCTTAATTATTTCAATACTTAAGAAAACCACTTGTTTTTCTTAAAGCGTTGCAAAAATAACAGCTTTTCGTAAAAGAAAAAATTTTTTGGAAAAATTTAATTGCATTCATCATTCCCACGCTCACTTTCCAAAAATTGCATCTATCTGTTTTTGGGTTAAATCCATCACCGGGCACACGACGAAATCGAACATAGTTTCTATAAATTTCATAAAAATGCTTTAAAATCATTTCATTTCTAATTCCGTTTTTATAATTTTATTCTTTTATAAATCTTAGAAAAACAAATTTGTTTCAGCATATAATTTGAACACAAGTACTTTAAGCCTGGTATGGAAAATTTCATAAAACTGTCCGTTTATTTATTCTTTATGCTTCTGATTAGCTGCGAGAAGGAAGAAAACTATCCGTCCATCGAAATTTCTGCTTCGGTTCAGCATGTCAGTGAATTTGGCGCACAAGACGGTGCCATCGATCTTGAAATAACAGGTGGTGCTCCCCCGTTTTCTTTTTTATGGTCGAATAACGATACTACTGAAGATCTTTTAAATATTGCTGCAGGCAATTACTTTGTGAATGTTTATGATTCCCGGAACCAAACAGCGACCGACACATTTGAGGTCACACAGCCGGCGCCCGACAGCCTTGTGGTTGTTTTTAGTTTTTCAAACCCTACTGAAACCGGGGCAGAAGACGGAGTTATCGATGTTCAAATTGGCGGTGGATATCCGCCTTATACATTTTTATGGAACACCGGCGCTACAACAAAAAACATTGAAGGATTGCCCGCCGGAACTTATATACTTACTGTTACCGACAATCTTGGACAAGTTTTTACTGACAGTGTAAAGCTAACAGAGGTATTAACCGATATAGATGGCAATACTTATACGATTCAAAAAATCGGGGATCAGCTTTGGATGGGCGAAAACCTAAGGGTAAAGCATGCCCCCGACGGTTCAGCCATTGAAAGTTATTTGTACAACAATGATACGGTTTACGAGTTGGAATATGGACGCTTATACACCTGGAATGCTGCGATGAATGGTTCGACTGACCAAGGGGCGCAGGGAATTTGCCCCAGCGGCTGGCATATTCCCACAGACGAGGAATTTAAGCAACTTGAAATGCACCTTGGAATGACTCAGGCCGAAGCCAATATGACAAATACCTGGCGGGGTGCCCCAGTTGGTAATTTACTCGGTGCCGGTGGAGACTCAGGCTACGAAGCCCGGATGTCCGGGAAACGGGCGTCGAGCGGAGTATTTGATCTTATGGACACCATGGAATATATGTGGACATCGTCAGAATACGGCAGTTCCAAAGCATGGCGCCGCTGCCTCCAGAAAGGTGATCCCAGAGTGGGCCGGTGGAATACTTTCCCAAAAAGTTATGGGTTTTCAGTAAGATGCATTAAAAATGATGACTAATTATATGAATTGCAGAAATTTATTGTTGCCGTTTACGATTTTGCTGGTTGTTCTTTTAGTGAATTGCAGCAAAGAGGAGGCAGATTTGCCCGAAACAGAATTGGTCTTCCATTCGCTGGTTGCTGAAAAAGATACCATTGCCCCAGGGGGAAGCACAATCGTTAAAGCTAACGCAACAGGAAGCAGCCTTGAATTTTTCTGGGAAGCCACACTGGGTGACATTATTGGTTCGGGATCAGAAATAACCTATGTTGCATCGCCTTGTGCCGTAGGCGCCAATCAAATTACCTGTGAAATCACCGACGGCAGCAACCAGTCAGCATCCAAAACAATTGATATTGTTGTTTATGAATAGAAAGAAACTCATTTTTACAAGTCTCTTAATTATCGGTTCTTTTTTAGTAAAGGCCCAGTGTCTTTCGTCAGTAAATCCGGTTGGCGGAACCAATAATTTACTGGTCCTTGAAAAAAACTCGCTGCGTATTATTTCATTTTACAAATACGGACACGGTAACCAGTATTATGAGGGTAATTCTGTTTCTGATTTTAATTTAATCGACAAAGCTTTCTACAACTACCTTTCAGCATCGGTTGGTTACGGACTGTCATGGAAAACATCCCTTGAACTGGAAACGGGTTATTTTTTCAACAAAACCCAGATTTATAATCTTGAAAATGACTACCGGCTTTCGGGACATGGTTTGTCGAATTTTGTTTTATCGCTGAAACACAGCCTCTATTCCAATCCGTTTAAACGCATTTATATTACCGGTGCAGCAGGTGCAAAAA
Source organism: uncultured Tangfeifania sp. (assembly GCA_964443035.1). Taxonomy (GTDB): domain Bacteria; phylum Bacteroidota; class Bacteroidia; order Bacteroidales; family Prolixibacteraceae; genus Tangfeifania. The sequence continues at coordinate 26,292 of CAYUBV010000005.1, read as the reverse complement.
TTCCGTCGTCACGCTCGCTTCAGTGGGACAACAACGTTAAACTTCCGGTAGAGGTGCAGCCAACCATCGGGGCGTTTGGTGCTGTTTTTACTTCGTCGATTGTAAAAGAAAATTCAGAAACCAGTATGCGCTATTTTCTGACGAACCGGGTAGAACTGAATGCTCCCAATAAAGAAGGTTACAAGCTGGGAACTTCAGTTTACACGTCGTTTTACCTGTCGAGGCACCTGCGTGCCCAATGGCTGAAAGATAACTGGACCGCAATTATCCAGCTCCGAAACGAAATACGCGGAACCGACCAAATCGATGGGCGCGACAAAGCGTCTTCAGGCAGTACCTTGTTCTTCGTCGCCCCACAGCTCAACTATGTTTTAAAAGATAACTGGTACCTCTCGGCCATGATCGACATTCCGGTTTACCAGCATTTTAAAGGAACCCAGCTCGGCGCCGGAACAGGAGTCACATTCATCCTCTCCCGCACATTGCGCCTCTAACCTTCGAGCTCTTCTTCAATTGGCTCCGTCTTGTTTTTGGTTTCGGAAATATAGGCCGCAATTACCAGCACCAACACCAAAAAGATACCAACATACAGTCCGGTTGGGATGGGGGCAGGTTCACCCTGGGCATACGAGTGCAATCCCGACAGGTAATAATTCACCCCGAAATAAGTCATCAGAACAGAACCAAATCCTAACAACGATGCAGCGCTTAAAGCATAATCACCCCTGAACCCGGGAATTTTGTGCATGTGTATAATAAATGCATACACAATAATGGTTACCATGGCCCAGGTTTCTTTGGGATCCCAGCCCCAGTAGCGTCCCCACGATTCATTGGCCCAGACACCTCCGAGGAAAGAGCCCAAAGTCAGCAAAATAAGACCAAGTATCAGCGAAATATGAATGATATAAACAAGTTCTTTTATGGTGAAATTTACCCGCTCACGGTTGTCTGGATTACGCAACAGGATAAGCAGCAAATTGAGCATGCCCAGCAACGCGCTGATCCCTAAAAACCCGTAACTGGCCATAATAACTGCCACGTGCACAATCAGCCAGTACGATTTCAGTACCGGCACCAGGTTGGTAATCTCAGGGCTCATCCAGCTAAAACCGGCGACCAGCAAGGTTAAACCGGCCAGCAAAGTGGTAAGTGATAAAGTAATTTCCGAACGTCTGACAAAAATAAGCCCTGTAAGCAATGTTGCCCAACTCACAAACACCATCGATTCGTACCCGTTACTCCACGGGGCATGGCCCGAGATATACCACCGAACTACCAGCCCGGCGGTATGCACAAGGAACAACAGAAATATCAGCACAAAAGCTCCTTGCTTCAGTTTTGTAAGTTTTATTTTCGGATTAAATATTGAAAGAAGCTGAATGATTAACAGCACCAGTCCAACAGTCAGTAAAATTTTGGAAAGCTTGCCGAATACATCGACTTTATGGTAAAGTATTTCCAGGTCAATTTTAGTTTGTGAAGGAATAATTTCTCCGCCTTCCTGCTGCTGATATGACTTTATTTGAGCCAGCAACTGATTGGCTGTGGGCCAGTCGCGCGAACTGACTGCCATAAGATAATTCCCCACAACCTGTCGCGCAAATTCAGCGCCTTCTTCCCCCAGGTTTTCGGCCTCATGCACTGAAACCCATTTTTGATTGGGATGGCCGGGAACCGGAAAAACAGTTAAAAAATGACCGGTAAACACACCGTTCAGAATGTTTACCCTTTCATCCACATTCATTACTTCCTTGTCGAGCTTATTGCGCTGGTTGGCGTCTTTTTCATAGGCCTCATTCACCCTCTGGCTCAGTTTGTAGCCACCCATATTGCGCGGGGCAACAATTGCATTGAAGGATGCATAATTTTCATTGATTCCCAAAAAATTCCGTAAATCAGCGTTATCAACTTTAATAATCGCAATGTTTTTCCATTTTTCAGGATTGGCCTGCATATCGAGAAAAACCTCAGTGGCCGACAAACCCTCCCAACTGTTTTCTTTGGCTACTTTCCGCATTATTTCCGATGCCAGCGTTGTGGCCGGTTCTATCCGGCCTTTCCGGCTTTGCAGCAACAATTCTTCAAATTCCTGTACATGTGCTTTATTTAACGGAATTAAATCTGTTCCGGGTTGTGCTCCGGCTGCCGTAAAGAATAAACCAAATACCAGCACGGCAAACATTTTTTTCCGTTTTTCACGCATTTTGCCCGAGGCTCTTACCAGTTTTCTGAAACGGCTGTTTCTGTTGAACAGTGTCAGTATCATTCCCAACCCCAGTATTAAATAACCGAAATAAGTAACTGAAGTTCCCAAAGCATCGTGATTAACTGAAAGAATAGTCCCTTTTTCATCGGTATCGTAAGAAGACTGAAAAAAACGGTAGCCTTCATATTTCAAAATGTTATTCATATAAATCCGAAATGGTTTTTCGAGATCTCCGTCCCTCAGAATCACTTCACTGGCATACGATGAAGGACTGTTGGATCCCGGATAACGTTCGAGCTGAAAATCTTCAAGATAAAGAGAGAATGGCAATTCAATTCTTTTCGAACCATAAGAAGCCGAAACCGTAATCCCGTTAATCTCTGCTGAAGCGGGTTCGCCAACCAAACCTTTCTGGCCGAACACAATTATTTCTTCCGATTCGTTGCCTACTGTTACATTTAACCGCAGGGCACTGTTTAACGACTGTCCTTGCGGTGGCTGCTGGTAGGTAAGTTGTGTAACGGCGCTCATGAAAAATTGCTTTACAGCAAAATTCAAATCCCCGATGGAGTAAACTTTCTGGTTTTCAACAGGTACCGTGGTTCCGGGAGAAATTACCTCGCCGGTGCTTCCGGCCATTCCCATTGCATGAACCGAATCAACAGCCGTGAGGTGCAAATTACCGTTATCCAACGAAAATGAAATTCCTGCTGATTCGCCGGAATTGAACCCCAGCGTAACGCCGCCTACTGTTTTGGAATCACCCGGGCGCAGATTAAAATCGGACCTTTGATTATCTTCACTTACGGCCAGTAACGAAATAATGGGCTCTCCTGAAGAACTCGGAACAATATTTTCTACAGCCGAAGGGACATATTGCAGGTTTTCAACATGAATGTCGGTATTATCCAGTTCCAGCGATTCAGAAAAGCGGTTGGCTGTGTAAGGTGAAAACAATACCTCGGTTTCTTCTGAAACGAATTGATTCCCATCGGTTGCTGAAATATTCATATAGGTTGAAGTTGAAATAATCTCATCAGATGAATCATTTTCCCTGATGTGCATGGTGCCTTCGTAGCCGTAATAACGGGTAATAGCAGCTCCGATTAAAATAAAAAGGAATGCAAAATGAAGAAGAAAATTGGTCCATTTTTTCCGGTTGAGCAGCCCGTGAACTACAATGCCACCAATCAGGTTGATGCCGAGAATGACCAGCAAAACTTCGAACCAGCGGGCATTGTAAACCAATATTTTTGCGGTTGTTGTGCCGTAATCATTTTCAATAAAAGTGGCATAAGCAATGGCAACAGCAAATATAACAAACAGAATTCCAGTAAAAAACATGGAAAAGAGGAAAGAAATAATCTTTTTCATATCGAAAATGCTATATATCTATAAATTTAAATTTGGCCGAATATTAAACAGAATTTTTCACATGGGAAAGAATGTAAACACTTTTTCGTTCTCAGTAACAATTGAAAAATGGCAGTGTTCATTTAGATAAAAAACAAAAGTGCAGTAATGAAAACCGTAAATGAAAAAAAATTCCCCTGCCAAAAAAGACAAGGGAATTCAAATCCTTTATTTAAATTGTATTAATTAATCGGTTGTGGGGTCATCGTGTTCGATAACCTTTACAAACTCCTCATAATTCCAGGGTTTTTTGGGTTCCGGGTGACCTGCAGGTTTTTCCCCCAGGTGACAGTCTTTACAGGTTTCCTCAGTAGGTTCAATCATACCTTTCGACAAAGCCAGCTTTTTATTTCTCATAATTGCAGCATTTTTGTAAACGCTGCCCGGTCCGTGACAGGATTCGCAAGAAACGCCTTCTTCCACTTCAAGTCCGGCCAGCAGTTTATCATCTACGCTTCCGGCAGTCGAGTGGCATTTCAAACATGTCGGGTCTTCTTTTTCAGCCCCTTCCAAACTTTCCAAAGCGTTGGCATGTGGCCCTTCGGCCCAAACATTGAACTGTTCCCCTTTATTGGGTTTATTGTGGCACACTTTACATTTATCGGCGCCAATGTATTTAAATTGCTGGGCCGATGCAGCGGTCCCGATTAGGAAAACCAGCCCAAAAAGGAAGATTAATCTTTTGTAATTCATAGCATTATTCTTTAAATATTAATATTACATGTTCAACTTCTTATCATTAACAAAAAGGATGCCTCTTATTGAATGATTTAAAACTGAGTTGCCTACAAAAATAAGAAAGTTTACGACATATCTACATTGTTATATATCAATGCTGAAAAGCATATTTTAATACAATGCGGCATGACACATCGAACAAAATTCGGTTTCCCAGGCATCGCCCACATCTGCCGGATGCTCAAATTCCAGCGGTTCGAAGGAGTGGGCATAAACCAATGAGTCTGCTGTTCCCTGGGCCAGAATATCGTGGCACAGGTTACAGTCTTTCGAAATCACTTCTCCCGATGCAGAAGCATGTTTATCGTTGTGGCAACGGAAACATCCATCCGATTCCATGTGGCTGATATTATTTGGATATACTTTCCAGTTGGCATTCATATAGGGGAAAATATTGTTGGCATATCCATCCTGAATTTCAGCTATTGCAGTGTTAATTTGTTCCTGGTTTTGTTCCCAGGTTTCCGGATAGCCCGATTCGTACCAATCGTTAACCTGAGTTTCAATGGCATAAAAAGCGCTGTCTTTAGTTGGATAATCCTGGTAAAGTGCCATCATGGCCACCAGTTTTATACTTGGCAGCGAGGCAGAAATTTTCCCGTGGGCCAGTTTTTCATCAATAAAATTCTGTGGCGGTTCATAATCGTGTGACGGCCGGTTGTGGCAATCGATGCAATCCATCACCCTTGTTTCAATTGAATCCATTTGTGCTTCACCAAGCATGGTTTCACTGTCGGTATAAACTTTGGTTTCGCCGGTGCGGGTATTTCTGTAACGTACCCATGGAATAACCTGCCTGTCGTGTGAAGCAGTTTTATATTCGATGATAACATCGGGACTAATGTGCTGATGAATTCCCGGATGCATTTTGCCGTCCACAGTCCGGGTGCTTGTTTTAATCTGCATCTTATAAACATGCTCAGTATTCTGTTCGTCTGCAAGAAAAACATGTTTTTCGCGCAGGCTGTGGTCATAAAATTTCTCGGGCCAGTGGCACTCTTCGCAGGTTTCCTGCGCCGGACGCAAATTTTCGATGGGAGTGGGTATTGGCTGAGGATATTTGTTCGCCAAAACAGAATATACCTGGTACAAACCCGACAGCTTACTGCGTACATACCAGTTTGCGCCCGAGCCAACATGGCATTCAACACAAGCCACTCTCTCGTGCGCCGAACCATGATAAGTAGTGTATTCCGGTTCCATTACATCGTGACACAGTTTTCCGCAAAACTCAACCGACTCGGTATAATGAAACGCCTCGTAACTGCCGATTGCGGAAATAATTACCAGCACAATCGTTCCAACAACAAAAATTATGGTTGCATTGCGGGTAGCTGTATTGTTAAAATCGAGAATTGGCCAGGGAAGTTTACGTCCTTCTTTTTCGGCTTTCCGGGCTTTTTCCCGGTTTATCCGCATTCCAACAGGAATCAGAATCAAACCAAAAATCATTATGCCGGGCAATACAATGTAAATAAACAGCCCGATGTAAGTACCGCCGAACCCCCAGAAAGTATTCAAAATAAATAGTGCGACAATAGCAGCCAGGTTGAAAATGGCCAGTGTAGCTCCGGTTATTGAAATCCAGTTTTTAAAAGACGATGGTAATTTCATGATTCAAACATTTTTAAGTTTGTCGTTTACATATGAAATCCCTCCTGTTGTATGGTGCCGGCCATTATCTAACTCACGGAGTCCCGGCAACAATTAGACATGATGCCAGCCGGTAATAATACTTTTAAAATTCTCTTTCGGGCTTTCACCAATTGAGGCAATATAAATATGCACGATCAGAAAAACGGATATAAAAAAACCAATGGCTGAGTGAAATACAGCCGTAACCATTATTCCGCTTACATTATAAATTTCTTCGATTATAATTTCAGGGAAAAGCAACGCAATGCCGGAAATAATTACCAATGGAACAAGCAGGTACATTGTAATAAGATAGGTATATTTTTGCAACGGATTGAACTTTCGGTTTTCAGACAGCGGATAAGGTTTCTTCATGCCGTGAAACATTCCCCAGGCATAATAATAAGCCTGTTTCAAAGGGCGTTTCAGAAAATTTTTTGGTTTCACAATATAATACCGGCCATTTCCGGTAACTGCATTTCCCACAACAAAAACCAGGTAATTAACCGAAACGATTATTCCTGCAATATTGTGCATGTTCACCATAAACTGAAAAGCGCCGCCTGCAGACCCCGACTGCATAAGGTACCCTGAAATTATGAGTAAAATAATTCCGATGGCATTAATGCCATGCCAGATTCTAAGCCACGTTGGATAAAAATATATTTTATGTCCAGATTCCATGTTATTTCTTTTTGATAATCCTGAAAGTGATGTGAAGAGCAATGCCTGCAAGTACCAATCCCAATATTATAAAACTCAGCGTTCGCAAAATTGGAATTTGCTGTGCCCCGATAACATAGGATTCGTTAGAAATGATTACAGAAAAAGTACCGTCTTCCGCACGCTGCTGCAAATTCTGGTATTTATATAACGAAGCTTTTAACCGTGAATTTTCTGTATGACATTCCACACAATTTCTTACAGCCTCCTCTTTTTTGAGAATGTTGTGCGAAACCATCAATCCTTCCTGCACTTCGGTGTGACATTCAATACACCTGACATTTTCGAAATGCAACGACTGATTAGGCAGCCAATCGTGAACTTCCCTGATTTCCGGATTTTCTTTTCCTGAAACCAACATAAAACTTTTCACATCGCCATGGCACGTTAAACACATTTGATTATTGAACTGTACAATATCGGAAACATTTTCGCTGGTTCTTGCCACAGGCCGGTAAGTATGTGGGTCGTGGCACTTTGCACAGGTAAAATTATCGCCATAAACCTCGTAATGCACACTTTTCTGAAATTCTTCCTGAATCCGTTCAAACTGAAAGTCGGATTCACTCCCGGCATGACAATCGAGACAGGCAGGCAGTGGTTCGAATTTGATTTCGGCTCTGTGCGGATAATCAGCATATTCGTATGAATGGCAATCGCTGCAGTCAAATACATTGTGTACCCCTGATTTTAAACCAACGGTATCGATTATGTAATAAGGATTCATTAATTTCTTTTCCTCGTATTCCATCAATGTATTGAAAAAAGTGTAAGTCTGGCTTGAGTGGCATTTTAAACACTGATGCTCCTCCGCATTGTCATAATAAGTTTGAGCTCTTAATTTCGGGAACAAACTCATTACAAGGAATATAACAGACAAATATATTAAACGTTGTATCATTGTAACTTTTTTAATTCTGCTCTGGTTTTGTCATTCACTCTTTTTTAATGACAACTGTTTTTCTGACGGCTAAATAACCCTTAAAACTGAAATATGGTAATTTCTCTTTGTGCTGAGACATTACCATATTTCAGGATTACGTTTTGTTTTTCCCAGCCTTTTTTATCAGAACATCCAAAGCCGGGTAATGGTAAATCCAAAAGCAGGCCCTCCGTTTGACCAGGCATTTTGGTTATATACCATCATATCCTGTGGAAGAATTCCGTCGGCAGCACCCAGGTAAACCTGGAAAGCGTGTGTATACGTCGCTATTTCAAGACCAATCGATAAATTAGGTTTTGCAAACGTATTCCAGTCGGTTTGTTCCGAAATACTTTCAATTTTAAGCGGCAAATCATAATTGAAAATAAATGAAGACTGCGGGGAGAATTTTACACGTCCTCCAAAGTGTGCACCAACAACATCGTGGTCGTAATCCCAGCCAACCATATTGTAGTGGGTAAAACTGGCGCCTGCCTGCAACGACAACCAGTCTGTAAATTTTCTTCCGATTAAAACCTGTGAGAAGTAAGATAATCTGTCGCCAAAATTAATTGACTGAGGATCTGTTTCTGCCTTTGATTCAACAACTTGTCCTGTGCCGAAAGCGCTTTCAGGGCGCCCATCGATAGCAGCTACTCCATATAATGTTACTGCAACAGGTACTGAGTTGTCCTCGGTTTGTTCGAAAACTGTCCACTTGGCATTAAAATCGGTATACATATTTTTCTTGGTAATTCCTGCCCCAAACTGAAAATTATTAAGTGGTACATAGTTGAGCGCCAGACGAACGTTGGCCCCGGGTGAATAAATTCCCCACAAGTCAGATCTTCCGTTGTCCAGCGAACCAAATTTATGCTGAATGATAAATTCCAGTGTTTTTACATCGTAAATTACACCTGTTTGCTGGTCAATCAGTATACCGCTTTCAAACGGCGCGTATACCGGCTCCGAAGATGGCTCTTCTTCCTGCGCAAATGACGATGTAATGATAAATCCTGATAAAATTAACAGTATGATATATTTTTTCATTATCTCCATCTTTTAAGTGTAATTAGTTATTTTCAGCTCCCTGTTTAATCCACAAAAGAATTGTAGCGGCCTGTGCCTCGGTATAATTCGGATGCGAACCGGTATTCGACGGATGAGGCCGGGTATATATCAGACTCTCCTCCGGTGTGTCGAAATCAATGTAGCGCGTTGTATTTATTGCAGCATAAGAATTCCCCTCAGTTAAATCCGGCATCTGGTCTCCTGTATCGTGACAGGAAGTGCAGTTATTCGTAAAGATTGGCTGAATATCCTGGGAATAAGAAACCAGTTCTGCATCCGGATCATCCGGATCGGGCACATCTTCCGGAACTATGAAATCATATTTACATCCGCTGAAAATGAGTGAGACTACAACTAAAGCGAATAATAATTTAAATATTTTCATCTCATTATAATTTATAATTTTCGAAGGTATTCGATGGAACCCGCTTAATAATGTCTTTTAGTTGAACGAAGAATTATCACTGCGCGTTTCATTTTACCGTTTATTAAAAAAAAGACTTCTTGCAAAACTACTAAGAAGTCTTTTTGGGTTTAATCCTTGTATTTTCTATTCTGCATTAAGTGCATCAAGTGTATTCACAAGAAGTGCATTTACATACTTGGGATTGTGCGCACCCAGACTGCGGTCATCTTTCAAACCTTTCCAGTTAAAAAATGCTTGTACATAGAGCATTGGGTATTCACCCTGAACCACATGGTATCCATCTTCGTCTGCTTCAATTACTCCTATTTCAAGAAGTTTTGCTTTCAGATCATCAAGTTGTGCCTGAACGGCAGTCTGTTTTCCACCATAATTGTAATCATCCATTTCAGTTCCGTGGCAATCTTCGCAGGCAGCAAGGTTTGGAATCCACGAGTGACCGCCACCCATTCCGTATTCACCCATGTGGCAGCCTACACACGAAGCCTCTTCACCGTAGTGATACGAACTTCCTGGTTCAGGATAATCAGCCGGTCCTTCGATTTCGGCTAAACCAACTCCCAGTACAATATTGGCCTGTGTTCCGTAATGTGGTCCGTAGTGAGGACTTGAAATATTGAAAGTATCTCCGGGAGCAGCTAAATTCGGTTCTGCCGTCCTCGATTGGTGGCAGGTAGCACAAAGATTGCTGTTGCCAATCAAATCCATGGTTGCCCCAGACTCAATGCCTTTAAGATAAACAGCCTCAACAGGTTCGCTTACACGCAGGCCGTAATCACTTCCGTCAAATTCTTCGTGAAGTCCATGACAGGTATTACATTGCCAGGCCGACGGATTGGTAATATCTCCCTTCACACCACCAAGCTCGGTAAACTGTACAAATTGTTCATGAGAGTGACAAGGCGCACAATAAGATCTTCCTCCCGCGTAATCAACAGCGATTGCCCCGGCACTGTGTACCGATGTTGTAAACTGCGCCTGAATTTCTTCCATGCTATTTCCGGAGTGACATGACAAGCAGGTAATATGACCATCCTGTCCGTCGCGTCCGTCAACTCCATCTTCTCCGTCTTCTCCCGGAGGGCCCATAGGTCCTTCTTTCACACACGATGCCGCTAAAAAAGCGCATAAACAAACACTTAAAATAAGTTTCAAATTAATGTGGTATTTCATAACAAAATCAGATTAGTAAATTGATACTTTTATTCCATTCATTCTTGAGGGATAAAAGTAGTACGGAAAGATTTTTAAAATACACCTGACGTAATGATATATCAGACAGCTACTATTGATATGAGGCACATTAAAAAATGCTGTGTGTCAACAAAGTGGTTGATTTATATCAATCAGCCATTTCGGCTAATTGACTGAAGGTCACTCTCATCAAGGATTTCGAAGGTATTCCCGGATACTTTGATGAGACCCGAGGCTTTGAATTGCTGGAGGATACGGACCAAACTTTCCTTGGTCATGTTCGACATTTCTGACAAATCCTGCCGGGTTAACGGCACCGAAAACTTATCTTTTTTGTACACCTCATTTTGCAGGTATAATAATGTATCGGCCACCCGGCCGGGCATGTATTTTTGGGTAAGGTTTACCAGTTTACTTACCAGGTAATTATTTTGTTTGGTGTGGTGCCGCAAAAGTTCTACCGCAAAACTGTTATTTTCTGAAAACAGACTGGCAATTTTCGAAGAATCAAGCAAGCAGCAGGTTACAGGGGTTACTGCTGAAATTGTAAATTTTTGAATGTTGCCGTTGAACAATCCGCCCCCGGTAACAAAATCCATTTTCCCGATTAATCGTATAATGATGTTTTTGCCACGCACACCTTCCACATAAACTTTGGCCAGCCCGTCGCGAATACAAACCACATAGGTGGAGTTGGTATTCTGTTTGATAATGGTTTCGCCGGGTTTATAATTAATTTGTTGTTTCCCGTCGACTAAAAATTCGAGCTGCTCATTTTTCAATGACTGAAGGAGGTTTGTGTCATCGTCTTTAAAACAGCTTTTGCAACAGCAATCGGCCGTTTTAACGCAATCATGAGCTTGTTTGTGGCAATTCATACACTCTTCGTCATATCTTATATTCACTGATTCGTTTTGCATACAATCGATTAGAAATAAAGCTTAACATTAATCTCTTTTTTAACAGGGCACTAACATAGAAAAAAATAATCATTTTTGAAAAAAATACCCTTTTATATTTTTTGTCTTCCAATCGACTGATGTGTAATGAAAATAACAAGAAAGAAGTATCTTAAGTTCATAATTATTTTTGGCAGGTAAGAATATCATCCATAGCTTCAATCCATAAGGGTTCTGTATTTAAGCTTTCAGAAAGAGGCAACTCTTTGTCGCCTTTTTCCAGGAATAATTCGCAGTATTCTTCGCCTGTTTCAACAATGGTTTCAAGGCAATCGGTTACAAAGGCTGCGATTTTTTTGTTATACATTAACTTTTACCTGCTATTTGTTCGGCAATCATACGCCCCTGGTTAATGCGGTCGGCAATTCCAATCCCGTCGCGAACGTTTCCGGCAAGAATGAGACCGGGATTTTCTGCCTCCATATCAGCAATGGCTTTCAGTTTTTCTTCGGATTCAAAACCATATTGCGGAATGGCATAATTGTAACGGAAAACTTTTACCAGGTCGGGGCTGTAATTTTTTAACTGCATCATTTCCGAAACTTCTTCCTTCACCACCTGCTTAATTTCCTCATCAGATAATTCAACCATCTCCGGGCGCCGGACTCCCCCAAGGAAAACCGACAGCAGCGCACCGTTTTCCGGCGCTTTGTTTTTCAGAAATGAAGAAAGAAACAGCACACCTAAAATCCGGCGTTTCTCCACAGATGGAACCAGTCCGCCGAATGCATTTAAAGGCAGGCCTTCCCATTTATTAAATCCCAATGCTACCTGAATAACCCTCGAATATTTCATTTTATTGATGACCCCGAGTTTATCTTTGCCAATAAACGGGAACAGGTTTTCAAGTGCATAGCCACCGGTTGCCGAAATTACATGGGTAAATTTTTCGCCTTCAACTACAAAACCACTGCCGGATTTTTCAATTTTGAGGTTCCTGCAGTTCAGCTTTATATTTCCTTCCCCAATATTTTTTACCAGTGCACCGATAAAATTGCTCAGTCCTCCTTCTACCGAGAAAATATTTTTTGTGGCTTTTTTATCGCGCTCGGTTTTTGGTTCCCGGGCTTTTTTAATGGCTCCGCCAATAAAGCTGCCGTAATTCTGTTCCAGGTTATACAGTTTTGGGAAAGCGTATTTGGTAACCAGTTTTGCCGGATCGCCGGAATAAATTCCCAAAATAAACGGGTCGATGGCATAATCGAGAAAACTCTTTCCCATGCGCCGCAACACCAGATCGGCCAGCGATTCGTTGGGATTCTCCCCTTTTTTGCGGAACGGCTCTCCCAGAATGCGCAGTTTATCGGGAAAAGAAAACAATGGAGTAGTAACCCCCGAAACCAGACCCGAAGGAAGTGCGTGCCATTTCCCGTTTTTCCAAATCCAGCGGGCTTTGGCAGTTTCGTCGGCAGGCTCCAGAGTGCAATCTTCTTCCAGCTTTTCCAGCAATTCGGGCACTTCGGGTTTCGACAACATGCCGGAATTGGGACCCGATTCATACGTAAATCCGTTTTCATGATGGGTCTGAATCACTCCGCCGGCACGATTGGCTTTCTCAAATACCGTAAAGTTTACTCCTGCCTTTTTTAAATAGAAAGCCGCTGTTAAACCGGTTAATCCGGCGCCGATTACAGCTACTTTTATTATCTCTGAATTTTCCATTTCAAAGCGCTTTTGAGAATCGTTTATTTTTTGACTTCAAATTCGGATCGAAGTTAGCCGCAATATTTCTGATAAAAAAGCGCCCCGTTGACGTGACTTTAAAAATACTGCCGGCCTCAGTTTTCAGTAACCCATCGGCAATAAATTCATCAAAACTGCTTTCATTGAACTGAAGTGCATTTTTAATTTCTTCGGCAGAAACATTAAAAAACCGGGCGGTTTCTTCAAATGAAACATATTCGTTACACATGATTTCGGTAATTACATGCCTGATAATTTTTTCCTGAAGGTTCAGCCGGTAGCCTTTTTCAATATTAAACCGGCCTTTCTCAATGTTTTCAATATACCTGTTGGTATCCTTCCCGTTTTGGGCATAAACACTCTCGAGCTGGCTGATTCCGGTGGAACCGAATGCATAAACCTGCCCCGTGGTTTCGCGGGTGCAGTAGCCCTGAAAATTCCGGTGAAGTGTCCGGTTTTTCAGTGCAATGCTCAGTTCGTCATCTTCCTTTGCAAAATGATCGAGACCAATAGCTGTGTAGCCATTTTCAGTTAGAATTTTATATCCTGTTTCAAACATTTTCAATTTCTCGTCTGCTTCCGGGAGGCCACTTTTTTCAAGTATTTTCTGGGCTTTTTTAATCCACGGAACATGTGCGTAGGAAAAAGTAACCAGCCGGTCGGGTGAAATTTCCACTGCCTTTTCAATGGTTTCGGCAAAAGATTTCACATTCTGAAACGGCAGTCCGTAAATAAAATCGAGGTTAACGGTTGTATCATCGTAACTCCGAATCCATTTCACAATTTCCTGAACTGGGACCTTTGGGGCTTCGCGATTCACGTTATCCAGCACCTCTTTACGAAAATCCTGGATTCCCAGGCTAAACCGGTTAAATCCGGCCTGCACTAATTCTTCCACCAATTTTTCATCGAGCAGCGCCGGGTGGCATTCAATGGCAATTTCAGGATTGTAGATAAAACTGAAATTTTTATGAATCACATCCATTATCTCGCGGATTAAATCCGAAGCCAGCGAGTTGGGCGTTCCGCCGCCCCAGTGCACCTGCGAAACTTTACGCGAGGGATCGAGCATGGCTTTTACCCGCAAAATTTCTTTTTTTACTGCATCCACGTAGATTCGCATTTTATTTGTATCGCGGCTCACATGCGTGTTGCAGCCGCAAAAGTGGCACAGCTTGGTACAAAAAGGAATGTGTATATAAATGGAAATGTTGTTGGGCCATTCATTGTTTGAGTTTTCAATGGCGGCAACATATTCTTCCTCACCAAAATCTTCATGAAAATAGTTGGCCGGCGGATAGCTGGTGTAGCGCGGCACCGGCACATTATATTTTTGAATCAGTTTTTCAGGAATCTTCATAACTTTCTGCTATAACAAATTAAACTGCCTTTTTATCAATCGTATCTTCCCTCTTTAATGTTATGCTTTCAGAGCAAAAAAATGAAAATTTGTCTTGACAAAAGACGATTGCAAAATAAACATACTTATTTATAAGAACCTGCGAAAATAAAACAACTGATCGTTAAAATAAAATAAACTGACATTTTAATCCGTAATACCTTCTCCACAATAAAAGCTTTAAAAAAGTTTTTCAACCAAATTAAGTCTGTTTGATTTGAAGGCAAAAAAAGAAACGATGATAAAAACCTTCGAAATAATGGAAAATTTGAGAATCACGAACAAATAAAAAGAAAAAACCAGGTACAATGATTAAGTGTTCAACACTCTTTTTAGTAAAAAATAGTTTATAAAGTTCAACGTTAAATCAAGTGTCTGAGCATTTCTCCTGTATCATTCAAAATCGCTATATTTGCTTTATGAGTAAAAAAGAACAAATGATACAGATGATAATTCAGGTCGTTGATAAAACTGCTCCTGATTCTGAAGTTTATTTGTATGGTTCTCAGGCCAGAGGAGATGCAAAAAGCCTTTCAGATTGGGATTTGCTCATCTTGCTCAATAAATCCAATATTCCATTCGATTTTGAAACAAAATTCATGGATAAATTCTATGAATTGGAGCTGGAGACAGGAAAAATTATATCTCCTTTAATCTATTCAAAAAAAGATTGGAATTCGAATTATTCAGTTACCCCGTTATTTGAGAACATTAAAAAAGAAGGAGTCAGGTTAAAATGACAGGAACAAAAGATGATTTAATTAGGTACCGGATTGCAAGAGCCAAAGATACTTATGACGATGCCCAAATTCTTGCCGAAAGAGGAAAATGGAATTCTGTAATAAATCGTCTTTATTATTCTGCTCATTATGCAGTTATGGCTCTGTTGCTTGATTCAGATTTAAAACCTTCTACCCATAACGGAGCAAAATCAAATTTTCCAGAGTATTTCATAATCTACACATAATCCAACCTACGAAAGGCTCCTGCCTCAATTTTCTCCAGTGGTCGATATGAAAAATACTTCGTAAACTCTTTCATCAAAATGGCAATGATCCCTTAATCAATCTAAATTCTGTTAATTTTGGCGAAAATTACATATTATGCTACCAACAATTTCCAAAATAAAAGGGTTAAAAGAAAATCAAACCACTGCATTTTTAATCGATAACACCGACCAACTGAAAGCTGCTTCGCTAACTGATTCAGAAAAACAATACATCGAAAAAAAATTGAAAGAAGAACAGCAAGCTGCTCTTTTCAGGGTTCCAAACATCTTTTTTTTCCATAAAACCAAAGAAGACAAAGAGTATTTACAGAAAGAATCTGCCCGCAAAGCAGGCGCAGCTTTTTTCGATATCCTGAAAAAAGAAAAAATTAAATCGGTTCAAATAACCCGGTCAGCAAAAAAAGAACTGACACTTCCGTTTCTCGAAGGTTTGCTTTTAGCTGGCTATTCATTTTCAAAATACAAAAAGAAAAAAGACGATTATCGGCCCGATGAAATTTTAATTGCTGACGATGCCGTTTCAGCGGAACAGATTGAAGAACTAATAAAAATTACGGAAGCTGTTTTTCATGCCCGCAACCTCATCAATGAACCACTCTCCTACCTCACCGCCGAAAAACTCTCGGAAGAGATGGAAAAAATGGGTCGTGAAGCAGGGTTCAGCATAGAAACATTCAACAGGAAAAAAATCGAGTCGCTGCGGATGGGTGGTTTGCTGGCCGTAAACAAAGGGAGCATCGATCCGCCGACTTTCAGCATTCTGGAGTGGAAGCCTGAAAACGCCAGAAACAAAAAGCCGTTGGTTTTGGCAGGGAAAGGCGTGGTTTACGACACCGGCGGACTGAGCCTGAAACCCACTCCCAAATCGATGGATTATATGAAAAGCGATATGGGAGGCGCTGCCGTGGTAGCTGCGGCCCTTTACGCCATTGCCAAAAACAAACTTCCGGTTCATGTAATCGGGCTGGTGCCGGCCACCGACAACCGACCCGACGGGAACGCCTATGTTCCGGGCGACATTATTACCATGTACAACGGCACTACAGTTGAAATCAAAAATACCGATGCCGAAGGCCGCCTTCTGCTGGCCGATGCGCTGAGTTATGCCAAAAAATACGATCCGGAACTGGTGATCGACGTGGCCACGCTAACCGGCTCGGCCCCGATGATTGCCGCCCACCACGCATTAATTGCCATGGGAAACAGCGATGAAAACCTCCAAAAACTGAAACAAACCGGGGAAGAAACATTTGAACGGCTGGTTGAAGTACCACTTTGGGAAGAATTTGGGAAACCGCTTAAATCACCGGTTGCCGACCTGAATAACCTGGGTGCCCGCGAAGGACAAACCTCCATTGCCGGAAAATTCCTGGAACATTTTACCGGTTACCCCTGGATGCATCTCGATATTGCCGGCGTGGCATTTCTTCATGAAAAAGACAGTTACCGCCCTGAAGGTGGTACCGGTTTTGGCACACGGCTGTTATACCACTTTTTGAAAAAATTCAATTAAAAACTTAACTTTGTCGCTCGTTTTAAAAGACTAAATGATAACTCGATAGAAAACTCAGAAATGACAGATATAATAAAGGTTGGAATTTCACACGGCGATATAAACGGAATCAGTTACGAAGTGATCATGAAAACGCTGCTCGATCCGCGTATCATGGAAATGTGCACTCCCATTATTTACGGATCGCCCAAAGTTGCCGCCTACCACCGAAAAGCGCTCAATATTAACAATCTCAGTCTGAACCACGTTCGCAATCCTAAGGAAGCCGGTCCCGACAGGGCGCATGTGCTCAACTGCATAGACGACAATGTACGCGTGGAACTGGGCAAATCTACGCAGGTAGCAGGCGAAGCTTCTTACATGGCGCTCGAACGTGCCACTTCCGACTTAAAAGAAGGATTAATTGATGTGCTGGTTACTGCACCAATTAATAAGGACAACATACAAAGTGAAAGATTTAATTTCCCGGGACACACCGAATTTCTCGCCCGGGAATTTGATTCAAAAGATTACCTGATGCTCATGGTAAGCGAAACCATGAAAATAGGAGTGGTGACCACCCACATGCCAATCAGCGAAGTAGCAAATCATATTAATAAAGAAGTCATTCTCTCAAAACTGAGAATCATATCCCGGTCGATGCAGCAGGATTTTGCCATCACCCGGCCACGAATTGCTGTTTTCGGGTTAAACCCCCATGCCGGCGACAACGGACTGCTGGGAAATGAAGAAATCGACATTATTCAACCCGCCATCGAACAGGCTAAAAAAGAAGGCATTATTGCGCTGGGGCCTTATCCGGCCGATGGATTTTTTGGTTCGGAAGATTACCACAAATTCGATGCGATACTGGCCATGTACCACGATCAGGGTCTCATCCCCTTTAAGCTTTCTTCGTTCGAAAGGGGCGTTAATTATACTGCCGGGCTTCCGGTAGTCCGCACTTCGCCGGCACACGGAACAGCCTACTCCCTGGCAGGCGAAGATAAAGCCTCACCCGATTCATTCAGGCAGGCGCTGTTTCTGGCCATCGACATCTATAAAAACCGGCAGATTCACAAAGAAATCAGTAAAAATCCATTGAAAAAATACGATATCATGTCCAATCAGGAAGATGAAGGCGTGGATATCGAAGCAGACGAAAATCAAAACTATTAAACTGTTTTTTCCATGTACGAATTTATCCGGGGAGCAGTAACCGACCTCAATCCGGCAAGCATTGTAATAGATGCCAGCGGAGTGGGATATTTTATCAATATTTCGCTGAACACTTACAGCAAAGTAAACGGCAAAAAGGAAGCACACCTGCTGATTCACCAGATAGTGCGCGAAGACGCACACATCCTTTACGGATTTGCAGAACAGCGTGAACGGGAATTGTTTCGCAACCTGATTTCGGTAAACGGCGTAGGCGCCAACACCGCCATCATGATGTTGTCGTCGTTAAATCCTGACGAACTGGTAACAGCCGTAACTACCGGCAATGCCGATGTGCTGAAAGCAGTAAAAGGAATCGGAGCCAAAACCGCTCAGCGAATCATTATCGATTTAAAAGATAAATTTGGCAAAATACCTGAAACAGGTCAATTTTTAATTTCGGCAGACAATACAACCAAAAATGAATCGTTATCTGCATTAGTCATGCTGGGGTTTGCAAAAAAGGATGCAGACAAGGTAGTATCGAAAATCATCGGGGAAGAACCGGATGCAACAGTGGAGAGCGTGATTAAAAGAGCGTTAAAAAGGTTATAACAACAGGAATGAAATTCGCCCGTATTTTTACTAAAATATGCTATATATTTTTGCTAACCTCCTTGTTTGCATCCACCGGAAAAAGTGTTGCAGGTAAACCCGGGTTCAGTGCGACTTCCCTCCGGCAATACCAGGATACCGTGGTTGCTGACACTATCGGTCCGTTGCCGTTTCCGTTTAAGGATCAGCCGGCATTCGGCCTCACTTCACCACAGGATACATCCAAACTTTTTCTGAATAAGCCGGGAAACATAAATTTTGAAATTGAATACGACCCGGAAACAGGCGAATACATTTTTTATGAAAAAGTGGGCAACCTGAATTACCGGCTTCCGCAAACCATGTCCCTTGACGATTATGTGGAATATGATTTTGAAAAATCGGTAAAAGATTACTGGCGAGAGCGGCGTAACATTCAGCAGCAGGATGAACAGCAGGGAATGTTTCCCCAGCTTACCATCGGCGGCGAAGCGTTTAACCGCGTTTTTGGCGGGAATACAGTTAACATTCAGCCGCAGGGTTATGTGGAAGTCAGTTTCGGTTACCAGATGAACGCTACTGAAAACCCCGCTATTCCTGAACGGCTGCGAAGAGTGCCCACCTTCGATTTCGATGAAAAAATTCAGATGAACGTAATGGGCCAGATCGGTACCAAAATGAACATGCGGGTAAATTACAATACCGAAGCCACCTTCGATTACGAAAACAAAATGAACCTGGAGTATACCGGCGAGGAAGACGAAATTATCAAAAGTATTTCGGCCGGTAACGTTTCGCTGCCACTCAGCGGAACACTGATTACCGGGGCTTCCAACCTCTTCGGTGTAAAAGCCGAAATGCAGTTTGGCCGCCTCACTGTCACCACGCTCTTTTCGCAACACAAAGGAGAAAGCCAGACAGTGGAAACCGAAGGCGGCGCACAAATCACCAACTTCGAAATTTCGGCCGCCAATTACGATGCCAACCGCCACTTTTTTCTCTCGCAGTATTTCCGTGATAATTACGACAAATGGCTTCAAAATACCGCGGTTCCGATGTCTCCCATTAACATCAACAAAATTGAAGTCTGGGTAACCAACAAATCGGGCAATTTTACCGAATCAAGAAACATTCTCGCATTTCAGGATTTGGGAGAACACGAACCCCATATTTTCAACGAAATACCGGCTTTTCAGGAGACCAGCGGGCTGCCCCATCCTGATAACATTTTTCCGCACAACGATGCCAACGGTTTATATTATGAAATCACTACTAACTACGATGGCATACGGAATACTAAAAACATTACCGGAATCATGCAACAGTTCAGCCCGGAATTTGTGGGCGGACAGGATTTTGAAAAAATTGAACAGGCCCGCAAACTCGATCCGCAGGAATATACCGTTAATGAAAGGCTGGGATATATTTCGCTTAACACGGCCCTGAACTCCGATGAAGTGCTGGCAGTTGCCTACACCTATACTTCAAGTGGGCAGGTTTACCAGGTAGGTGAATTCTCGAATAGCGGAGTTGAAGCTCCGAAAACAATGGTTTTGAAACTCATTAAGGGCACCAACCTCTCTCCCAATCTGGCAACCTGGGACCTCATGATGAAAAACATTTATAACCTGGATGCTAACCAGTTAACAAATGAAGATTTTATTTTAAACATCGTTTACCAGAACGATTCCACGGGTACGCACATCAACTACCTGCCAAAAGGAAATCTGGAAGGACATGTTCTTTTAGAGGTGATGAACCTCGACAAACTGAATAAACAGGGCGACCCTTATAAAGACGGGGAGTTCGATTACATCGAGGGGATAACAGTGAACTCGGACCGGGGCCGGATTATCTTTCCGGTGGTGGAACCGTTTGGCAGTCACCTGGCTGACAGCATAACCGATCCGGCCCTGCGGGACCAATATGTGTTTTCGTCACTTTACGACTCCTCGCAGGTAGTGGCCGACCAGGATGCCGGGCACAATAAATACCGGCTGGTAGGTAGTTACAAAGGTGCTTCAGGCTCCGACATTATGCTCGGATCGCTCAACCTCACTCAAGGCTCTGTAAAAGTTACGGCCGGCGGACGCGAGCTGACTGAAGATGTGGATTATACGGTAGATTATACGCTGGGGCGTGTAAAAATTATAAATGAAGCACTGCTTGAAGCAGGAACGCCAATCCAGGTTTCAACCGAAAGCGAAGAGCTTTTTACGATGCAGCGTAAAACCCTTCTGGGGACTCATGCAAATTATGCTTTTTCAGACAATTTCAATGTTGGCGCCACAGCACTTTACATGCACGAACGACCACTCACCCAAAAAGTGGATTACGGCGAAGATCCCATTTCAAACCTGATGCTCGGTTTTGACGGACGCTGGTCAACAGAAAGTATGTTTCTCACCAAAGCGGCGGACGCTCTTCCGTTTTACAGCACCAACACGCCTTCATCGGTAGATGTGGAGGCAGAAATAGCACAACTGATTCCGGGGCATTCAAGCGTAATTGAGAAAAGCGGAAATGCCTATATCGACGACTTTGAGGGCACCAAAACCACCATCAATCTGAAAGCACGGCAATCGTGGGTGCTGGCAAGTACGCCGCAACATCAGAGTGATGTGTTTCCGGAAGGCAACCTGACCAATGCCCTGCCATACGGCTTTAACCGCGCCAACCTGGCCTGGTACATTATCGATCCGCTTTTCCTGAGAAACACATCGCTAACACCGGATCATATCAAAAACGATAAAGATCTGCAATCGAATCACCTTGTGCGCGAGGTATTTGAAAAAGAAATTTTCCCGGCCAAAGAGTCGCCGGTAGGACAACCTACCAACATTCCTGTTTTCGACCTTGCTTTTTACCCGGAGGAACGCGGTCCCTACAACTACGACACAAACGGTTCGGAATACTCCGCCGGTATAAATCCCGACGGTTCACTGAAAGCCCCCGAAACCAGGTGGGGTGGTATCATGCGCCAAATACAGACCACCGATTTTGAAAACTCCAATATCGAATTTATTGAATTCTGGGTGATGGACCCATTTGTGAATGACACCGCAGGAGACCATCAGGGCGGTGAACTCTATTTTAACCTGGGGGATATTTCTGAAGACATTCTGAAAGATTCGCGAAAAGCTTTTGAAAACGGACTGCCCACCACCGATCAGGTGACCAACGTCGATACCACAGCTTGGGGCCGGGTTTCCACGCTCCAGTCGCTGGTTAATGCATTTGACAACGATCCGGAATCGCGGCGCTACCAGGATGTCGGGTTAGATGGTCTGTCGAGCGAAGACGAGCAGATCTTCTTTGAAGACTATCTCAATCAGATAAGGGATATGGTTTACGACGATGTTTTCCAGGAAGTAATGAACGATCCTTCGGGTGATAATTTTCATTACTACCGCGGCTCAGATTACGACCAGCAGGAACTGGGAATTCTGGAACGTTACAAGCGTTTTAACGGCCCTGAGAACAACTCGCGCACCACTGAAATGTCACCCGAGTCCTATCCGACTTCAGCATCTACCATCCCCGATATTGAAGACATAAACGGAGATAATACACTGAACGAATACGAGCGTTACTACCAGTACAAAGTCAATATTAAAAAAGAAGACATGCAACTGGGGCAGAATTACATTACCGATATAAAACAGAGCCGTGTCGAACTAAAAAACGGACAAATCGGCGAAGTAAAATGGTACCAGTTTAAAATACCGGTGCGCGACCCCGACCAGGTTTTCGGAAATATCCGCGACTTTAAATCCATCCGCTTCCTGCGTATGTATATGCGCGGTTTTGATGAGCCCGTGGTAATGCGTTTTGCCACCCTCGATTTGGTGCGTGCCGACTGGCGCCGCTACACCCGCGATTTGGGCGATCCGGCAGCAACTTCGCCCAATGCCAATTTTGATGTATCGGCAGTAAGCATCGAGGAAAACGGCAGCCGTGAACCGGTAAACTACGTCCTTCCTCCCGGAATCAGCAGGATGATTGACCCGGCCAATCCACAGCTTCGTCAGCTAAATGAGCAATCGATGGTATTGCGCGTAACCAACCTCGAACAGGGAGATGCCCGTGCTGCATACAAACCACTCTACATGGACTTCAGAAGATACAAAAAACTGAAACTGGAAGTGCATGCCGAAGAACTGGAAGATTATCCGCTGGAAGACGATGAACTGCACTTTTTTATCCGGTTGGGTTCCGACTACAATTACAACTATTATGAATACGAAGTTCCGCTGACGCTGACTCCCGAAGGAAGGTACAATGCCGAAATTGAAAGCGACCGTTACATAGTGTGGCCCGATGCCAACCGCTTAAATGTTCCGCTTGAATTGTTTACCAACCTCAAATTAGACAGGAATGCCGAACTCAGGAGGGCCGGTTCTGGTATTAGTATTCAGGATGTTTACGAAACCGTTCACCAGGGCTGGAACAAGAACAAAAACCGGGTAAAAATCAAAGGGTCTCCGAACCTCGGAAATGTGGAGGTGGTAATGATGGGAATCCGCAACAAAAAAGGGCAGGTAAACACCGGCCCCAAGTCGGTTGAAGTTTGGGCCAACGAGTTGCGCCTCACCGATTTTGACGAAGACGGAGGCTGGGCCGCCAACGCCCGGGTAACCACCCGCGTGGCCGATTTGGGTAGCGTAACAGTTGCAGGCCGCACCCGCTCATCAGGTTTTGGAAGCATCAGCCAGAACATCAACAACCGTGAGCTGGAAGATTTAACCGAACTCGATATCGCTTCTTCGCTCGATTTGGGCAAATTCTTCCCTGAAAAAGCAGGCGTGCGTCTCCCCATGTATTATGGCTATTCGCGCAGCGTAATCACTCCGAAATACAATCCGCTTGAACCCGATATCGAACTCGACAAAGCTTTGGAAAGAGCAGAATCCACTAACATCAGGGATTCCATCAAACAAATATCGCAGGATTTGGTTACACGTAAAAGCTTAAACTTCACGAATGTGAAGATTGAACCCCAACGCGAACAAACAAAGGTGAATCTTTGGGACCCGGAAAATTTCTCGGTTTCCTATTCCTATAACGAGATTTATAAACGAAATATCAATACAGAGTATAACCTCAACAAAACGTACCGGGGTATGTTCTCGTACAATTACAGCAGCCGTCCGCAGCTCATACAACCTTTTAATAAAATAAATTTCCTTCAGAAAGGGCCGCTGAAACTGCTTGGAGATTTCAATTTTTATCCGTTGCCAACCCAGATTTCATTCCGCACAGATTTGTACCGCCGCTATCATGAAACGCAGTCGCGTAATGTGACAAATCCTGAATTCATTCTTCCGGCCACGTATGAAAAAGATTTTCTTTGGAACCGTTTCTTCGATTTCAGATACGATGTAACCCGCTCACTCAAAGTTGATTTCTCTTCAAGAAGCACTTCGCGAATTGATGAGCCGCAGGGCAGGATACACCCCGACATGGATAATTACCAGATGCTAAAGGATTCCATCCTTACCAACCTTTGGGACCTTGGCCGACCGACTCTTTACAACCACAATGTAAATATTACTTACCGTTTGCCCATTAACAGCATCCGGTTCCTCAACTTTATTTCCTCTTCAATCCGCTACCAGGGAACCTACGACTGGCAGGCAGGCCCGATAACTGCAGATACCATCAGGCTGGGGAACCGCATCCAGAATTCCAGTAACATTCAGTTAACAGGAAACGTCAACCTGCAAAGCTTATACAATAAAGTACCCTATTTTCAGGAGTTGAACCAGAAATTCCGCCGCACCGGAAGAGGCCGTGGAAGCCTGAACCGGCGCTCAGGCTCAGGGGGAAGAACTCAACAACAGCAACAAGCTCCCCAGCGCGAGCAGGAACAAACCTATACCAGCAATGTACAACTTTCGGCTGAAAATCCGCAAACAGTGACCCACAACCTGAATACAAAAAAGGTGAATGTTGTGGCTACCAACGCCGACGGGGAAATTGTAAGGGGAACAACGGAAATCGTCGATGTCAACACCATTGAATTTACGCCACTTGCCGATGCCGAACAGGCTATGATTGAGGTTACCGGCAAACCCGGCGACCAGGGCTTCTTAAAAGATATGCTCGATTTAACCACCCGCATGTTGATTGGCGTGCGAACCATTTCGGTAAACTACGGAATTAACGGCGGTACCGTCCTGCCCGGCTACCTGCCTCAGCCAACTGCTTTCGGAGCAGGCACATACAGTCCCGATGAAAATATATTCAACCAGGAATATGGCACCAGCTTTGCTCCCGGAATGCCTTTCCTGTTGGGATGGCAGGATTACGGATTTGCACAAAGAGCCGCTGAAAACGGCTGGGTAACCAACGACTCTGCGCTTAACATGCCCTATGTGTTTACCAAAAACGAACGGTTTAGTGTGCGTGCAACCATTGAACCACTTCCCGATTTGCGCATCGATATGAATGCCGACCGGTCGTTCTCAAAAAACATCAGCGAATTTTACAATTACGATCCGCGAACCAACGATTTTAGAGCCGAAAACTTTACTGAAAAAGGAAACTTCAGCATGTCGACTTTGACTTGGGGAACTGCATTTTTTGCTATTGGCGACGGAGAAGTCCGCCAGTCGGAAACTTTCGAAAAATTTAAAGATTACCGGATAATAGTTGCCCGCAGACTGGCTGCCCGGCGCGACCCGAACAACGGTTTTGGCTACGACCCAACAGCAACCGATCCTGAAACAGGCTTCCCCGATGGCTACGGACCCAACTCGGTGGAAGTAATGGTTCCTGCATTTTTGGCGGCCTACCAGAACAAAGATCCACGCGGGGTTTCGCTCGGGCTTTTCCCGTCGATAAAATACATCCGCCCCAACTGGCGTATCCGTTACGAGGGAATGGTTTCGCAAATTCCGGGGCTGAATAATATTATGCGGTCACTGAACTTTACCCATGCCTACCGTTCATCCTATAACGTAGGTTCATACATTACCAACCTCGATTACCAGCAGCAGGGCGACGGTTTTAGCTATGTCCGCGATATTGCCGACAATTTTATCGCTCCTTACGATTTTAACTCGGTGAGCATCATGGAAACGTTCAATCCGCTCATCAACATGGACATTATGTGGGCAGGCGATCTGACCACACGCGCCGAAATAAAACGCACCCGGCAATTGTTGCTGGCATTTTCGAATAACCAGTTAACAGAAACACTCAGCAACGAATACACCATGGGAATTGGTTACCGGTTTACGCAAATGGATATCATCATCAAAACAAAAAATTCGCAACAGGCTTATTCGAACGATTTGAACCTCAGGGCTGACCTTTCATACAGAAAAAACAAAACCGTGCTGCGGAAAATTGTGGAAGACGATGACCAGATTACAGCCGGCCAAAGTGCTTTCACCATCAAAACAACTGCAGATTACATGCTAAGCGACCGTTTCCAGTTACGCGTATTTTTCGACAAAGTCCTGAATAATCCGTTTACTTCGCTTTCATTCCCTACTTCGAACACAAACATTGGCGTTAGTTTCAAATTTACGCTGGCACAATAAAAAGTAAATCTTAATTTAGGGGTTCATTTTTTTGAATGACGCATTATGGATTTAAGTTTATTGAATTTGAATACCCCGCTGGAAATTATCAACCAGGCGATGCAAAAAAGCCTGATTGG
>CAYUBV010000004.1:0-29092 GCA_964443035.1 uncultured Tangfeifania sp. | reverse complement strand
GGAACGTAGCTGATTGACAGAGTTTATTATTTTTAATATTGAATTCGAGCCAGGCCTCACCCGGAAGTTTCATTTCGGCGTAAAGCAACAGGCGTTTTTCGGAACGGTTGGCATAAATTACCCGCCAAAAATCGAGCGAATCGCCCGGTGTGATTTCAGTGGCACTTTTACGTCCGCGCCGCAAACCGACGCCACCTACCAGTTTATCGAGGAACCCGCGAATTCGCCAGAGCCAGTTGGCATAATACCATCCCTGCTGCCCGCCAATGGACCACACTTTTTTCATCACTTCATCCTCATCGCTTACTGCAATCTGCCGTTCATCTTTGTAACACCCGTGCACAGGCACTTCAATCAACTGCGAAATACCTTTTTCGAGCGCATTTCCCGAAAGTGCATCGGTCCAGCTCGAAAGCACTTCCTGCTGGGCAATCTGGTCGAATGCCAGTTTAACAGCTTCCTCATAAGTAAGCAAAGTTATTCCCAGCTTTTTGTGCAAATTGTTTTTGCGGGCAATCACTTCCACTTTCATGCTGTTTACAAGATTTACAGCCAGCTTATATGAAGTAGATGTTACAAAATAAAGCCAGTATGAAGACAATTTTGGTGTCATTACCGGAACCTGAATGATGGTGCGTTTCAGATTGCGCACTTTGGCAAACTTCAGCAACATCTGGTTATACGAAAGAACTTCGGGTCCGCCGATGTCAAAATTTTTATCAAATGTTTCTTCATTCATTAAAACGCCATGTAAAAACTCGATAACATTGCGAATTGCAATGGGTTGCGATTTGGTTTTCAGCCAGCGCGGGGCAATCATCACCGGCAGTTTTTCAACCAAATCGCGAATGATCTCGAACGATGCACTCCCCGACCCCACAATAATTGCGGCACGCAGGGTAGTGAGGTGAAAATCACCGAAAGCAAGTATCTCTTCCACCTGTTTCCGGGAACTCAGGTGTTTCGAGAGTTTTTCTTCGTTAATTATTCCGCTGAGATAGATGACTTGTTTTGCTTTGGTTTGCTGAATCCGGTTCCTGAAATTTTCAGCCGATTGTTTTTCAAGGTCCTCAAAATCGCCTTTTGGCGAGGACATTGAATGAATGAGATAATAGGCTGCATCGATATTATTGGGAATGTTTTCAAGGGTTTCCTTTTGAAGGAAATCAACCTCAATCACCGTTAGTTTTGGAGTGTTGTATTTTGATGCATCGAATCGCTTTTTATCACGCACACAACAAACAACCTCATGTCCTTTCTCCAGCAAAACCGGTAAAAGCCGCTGACCAATGTACCCTGTTGTTCCGGTTAAGAGTATTCTCATTTTTTTAAACCTTTAAATTTGACATGCCACCATCAACATGCAAGACCTGCCCGGTAATCCAGGAAGCTTTATCTGACAGAAGAAATTCTGCAGCCTCAGCAATATCAGCCGGTTCGCCAATTCGTTTCAACGGATGTCGTTGTGCATTCGATTCTTTTTTCTCACTTGTATTGATAAGCCGACCAGCCAAAGGTGTGTCTGTTAGCGATGGGGCAATT
Organism: uncultured Tangfeifania sp.; assembly: GCA_964443035.1. Classification (GTDB taxonomy): domain Bacteria; phylum Bacteroidota; class Bacteroidia; order Bacteroidales; family Prolixibacteraceae; genus Tangfeifania. The sequence goes on along the minus strand of CAYUBV010000004.1, from coordinate 27,550 downwards.
CCGTTTACTCTGATTGCTGGTGCAAATTCGGCAGACAATGCGCGCACCAATCCTTCTATCGCGCCTTTTGAAGAAGAAACCAGGGAATGAAAACTGAAACCGGTTTGAACCGCCACCGTTGAAAATAAAACGATGGAAGCATTTCCTGACTTTTTTAATCTGGGAAGTACTGCCTGAATAACTTTAACAGCCCCTACGACCTGTAATTTATAATCTTCAATAAACTGATCCGGTTTTATGCGGTGAAACGGTTTCAGGTTGATACTTCCCGGACAATAAACCAGTCCGTCGATATTATCGGGTAAGAAATCAACAGTGATTTCATCATCCAATACATTCAGATAATTGTACTCAGTGTTTTCTTCTTTCTCCGAAATCTCATCTTTAAACCAGGTTGAATAGACCTGATTACCACCTCGTGCAAGTTGCAGCGCTAATTCCCGCCCGATTCCTGATGATCCGCCTACTATAAAATAGTTAGCCATTATAATTTTTGTTTAAAATTCAAACTCTGAAAAATAAACAAAAATCATCATTAAAAGTTTTTAGCTTTAAAATCAATAAGAAAACGGGATGGAAAGTCCCAGTTGAATTGCATTAATTTCCGGCGAAATAAACAGACTCAGATTTTCAGAAAAATTTATTTTCCGGGAATGCTGAATTCCCCACATTACCAAATCGAAAATAAAAAGAAAGCTTCCCTGCAAAATCACTGAATTTCCGTAACCTTTCAGAAGGTCGTGCCGTTTGGCATTATTTTCTGCAAGATGTTTCAGCAAAAATCCTGTGCCCACATACAGCACATCCAAACCGGCATTAATCAGGTAAAGGCGTTCAACTTTAGAATGTTCGCTCATCATTTCAGAAGCGGTCATTGAAGAAATATCCCCCGATAAATTGCTGTACAATGCAAAACCTGCGATGGAAAGATTGACAGTATTCCAAAACAGGTTCATCTGGTGAAAATATTTCGATTGCCCCGAATTATTTGCCCAGCCGTAAGCACCTGCACCAATATTGGCAATGGCCCACGAACCAAGAACAACCATTCCGGTATTATTGATATTTACACTTTTTTCATAAAAAGATTGATAATCGTTTTGAGCTTCGGCAACTGAAGCTGAAATTACAAGAATCAGCACTGATAAAAATAACCGTCTTATCATTTTCATTTCTTTTTTGTGAATTTATTTACCGGCGATTGGCCGGGTCGCGAATAATTAAAGGTGGCAATTTGCTTTACCTCGTGGTAATTATTCAGTCCGGAAATACAAACATCGTCCACTGCATTTAAATCAAGATCTCCTTCGGGCCGGATAATATTTTCAGGCAACAGTAAACTGACCACCTCGCCCACAATCATTATAGTATTGTTTGCTTTAATGGTGTATTCCTCCAAAAAACGCATTCCCATTTTTATTCTGCTTTCCTGAACAAACGGGGCATAAAAATCTTCTCTGAATTCTTCCGTCAGGTTGCAAGCCTCGAATTCAGAAATATCCCAGTCAAATTTTGCTGAAGTGTAATGCGCATTTTCGATAAAATTTTTGTGGACATGATTAATGGTGTAAAAACCATTTTCTTTGATGTTGTTGTAAGTATGCCGCGGAACCGAGGCCGGGCGAAGCAAAAATCCCAGTAAAGCAGGATTGGAACCAAGATGAATTACCGAACTAATAATCGAAAGATTATTGATTCCTTTATCAGAGCGGGTTCCAATTAAATTAGCAGGCTTATAACCAGTTACGCTGTTAATTAAATTCAGACGAAATATTTTATCCATCTCACGGATATTTTCCTTTGTAATTTCTTTTATTTCAGAGATAATCGACATACTCTTCAGTTTTTAAGTGGTTTGCTTTTTGATTCAGCAATTTTCGAAAAAATGCTGAACATGATTTGTTTTTATTCTGAATGACAAGCTTTTATTTTTCAGCATAAATAGTAAAGTTGCGCGTATTTTTAAAAATTGATAACTTGTTGAACGGAATGCACCATGCATATGTTTCGAGCCGCGAACGAAAACCTACGGCAACTCCGTGTGGCCGTATTTCAATGTTGCCGTAATTTATGCAAGATGATAACTTCTAACAAAACAATTGCTAAAAAGATTCCGAAAAAAGTTAAACAAATTTAAAAAACTACTTAAAAAGCCCGGAAAAAAATTCCCGGGCTTTTCAAATTTGAAATATCGTTGTTCTAAAACTTACTTTTTAATTCAATATCTTCCGAAAACATCATGGCAGTTTCAATAAGTGCAAGGTGGGAATAGGCCTGGGGAAAGTTTCCCAGCAAACGTTTGGATTCAAAATCGATGTCTTCACTGAAAATTCCGAGGTGGTTGCTGTAAGTCAGTAACTGGTCGAAAATCTTTTGAGCCTCTTCCTTTTCCCCGATTTTATAAAGCGATTGAATCAGCCAGAAAGTACATATTGTAAACGATGAGGAAGGCAAACCAAAATCGTCGCGGTTTTTGTAACGGTACATTAAACCGTTGCGGCTCAAATCGCGCTGGGTAGCTTTTACAGTGCTGATGTATCTTTCGTCATCAGCTTTTATAAAACCGTAAGCTTCCATCAGCAATGTGGATGCATCCAAATCTTTTGAGCCATATGCCTGGGTAAACGCCTGCATTTCTTCGTTCCACCCGTTTTCAAGAATATCTTTGCAGATTTCATTTCGCAGCTTATCCCATTTCTCTGCATAATCATTGCGTTTGATTATTTCAGCAACTTTGATAGCCCGGTCGACAGCCACCCAGCAAAGTAATTTTGAAAATATGAAATGACGCTGGTCGTGCCTGATTTCCCAGATTCCGCGATCGGGCTTTTGCCAGTTATTTCCTACAATCCGTACAATACTCCGGGTGATTGTCCAAAGTTCTTCGCTGTTTTGCAATGAAACTTCGAAAAGACTGAATTGCTGATAAATAACATCCATCAGGATGCCGTAAATATCGTGTTGTTTTTGTTTGTACGCTGCGTTTCCAATCCTCACCGGCGAACTGTCTTCGTAACCTGAAAGATGCGTAAGAATGCGTTCGCGCAGGTTTTTTTCACGGTTAATTCCGTACATGATCTGGATCTTCTCATCTTTGTCGGAAACAACATCGATAATAAAATTCATAAATCGTTCGGCGCTGATCCAGTGGCCAATCTGAGTCATTATTTTTATCACCATCGAAGCATCGCGCATCCAGCAAAAACGGTAGTCCCAGTTTCTGATTTCGCCAATTGTTTCGGGTAAAGAAGTGGTTAAAGCAGCCAAAACCGCTCCTGTTTTATGGTAACTTAGTAACTTGAGTACAAGGGCGCTGCGTATAATTTCGTTGTTGTAATGGCTGAATTTATGCGTATCTTCCGACCAATTCAGCCAGTAAACTTTGGTACGCTGCAATTTCAGGTAAGCACGTTCAATCGATTGTTTCAGCAGTTTCTGGTTGTAACTTATCAGGAAGAAAATGTCGTTTTCCAGTTCAATTTCATCGCCGTTTACCACCTTTTCTTTTTCGATATCGGTATAAAGGTAAAGCGAATCGTAAACACCGCTTTTGGTAAAACTTTTTATAAACCCATCCCTCACCTCGGTAATGGTTTCCCTTTCGGCATATTCCAGTTTCGGGTCATATTTAACACGAAAACGGGGTTTACCGGATTTCCATTTCACATATCGAATTACATCGGTTGGCGAATAGATATGTTCCTTTCCGTTATGATAATGGTACCGCGGCATAAAATCGAGCACCTCAAAACGATCGGTTCCGTTTGTAAAATTGGTTGACAGGATATTTGTTTTGGAGAGGTATTTTTGAGAATGCCTGTAAGTTTCGTCGGTAATTATCTCAAAGCTGCCCCCACGGTTTTTGTCCAGTAATTTTGCAAAGACCGAGGCCGAATCGAAAACCGGCAGACAAAGCCATTCCAACGACCCTGATTTTGAGATTAAAGCTGCGCTAATTCCATTTCCAATTATTCCGTAATCAAGATTTGTCATAATTTTATAGCAGTTTCTTTAAACTTTTTATTTTGACATTTGGTTTATTTTACGTATACTTTGAACAAACAAATATAAAAAACTTATGAGTCGATTTCTGATAATTTCAAACCGATTACCTGTTCAGATTAAAATTTCAGAAGAAGATATAAATGTAACCCCCAGTGTAGGAGGACTTGCCACAGGAATGATGTCGGTGAGTAAATCTTTTAAAAGTTTATGGATCGGTTGGTCTGGTGTGGATCATACCAAGCTCCCCGGAAAACAGGAAAAACAAGTTAATCAACTTCTGGAAAAAGAGAATTGTGTAGGTGTAAATTTAACCGAGGAAGAAGTTGAACTTTACTACGAAGGATTCAGCAATAAAACCATCTGGCCACTCTTTCACTATTTTAACCAGTTTGTTAAATATGAAGAAGAACATTGGCAGGCCTATAAAAAGGTAAATCAAAAATTCGCCGATGTGATTGCTGAAAATATGGAGGGAGTAGATAAAATATGGATACATGACTACCACCTTCTTCTGCTCCCGCAAATGATTAAAGAGCGGTTTCCCGATGTGACCATCGGATTTTTCCTGCACATTCCGTTTCCGTCTTACGAACTTTTCCGGATACTTCCGTGGAGGATGGAAATTATTAACGGAATGCTGGGCGCCGACCTGCTGGGGTTCCATACATTCGATTACGAACGGCACTTTATGAGTTCAGTGCGCCGCCTGCTGGGCTACGACATCAATATTAACGAAATAAACCTCCCGAAGCGAATTGTGAAAGTTGACAATTTCCCGATGGGAATCGATTACGACAAATTTCACAATGCCGCACTTGAATCACAGAAACGTTCGGTACGCGACAAATCGGATGTCAGGAAAGAACTGGAGCGTTATTACCTGTTGTATCCCGAAACCAAATTTATTCTTTCCATCGATCGGCTCGATTACTCAAAAGGACTGATAAACCGTCTGATGGCTTTTGAATATTTTCTGGAAAATTACCCGGAATACCGCGAAAAAGTTACGCTGGTGATGCTGGCAGTTCCCTCGAGAATTGGCGTGGAACAATACCAGCAAATGAAAAGCGAACTGGACGAAATTGTGGGCCGCATTAACGGAAAATTCTCTTCCATAAACCGCACACCCATCTGGTATTTTTACCGTTCGATGCCATTTGAAAACCTGGTAGACTTATACAATTACTGCGAAATAGCGTTGCTCACGCCAATTCGCGATGGCATGAACCTGGTTGCCAAAGAGTTTATCGCTTCCAAAACCGACGGACGCGGAGTACTGATTTTAAGTGAAATGGCGGGGGCTTCAAAAGAGATGAGTGAAGCACTTATCATCAACCCAAACGACATGGCCCAAATTGCTTCCAATATTAAAAAGGCCATAGAGATGCCCTACGAAGAACAGGTTGAACGAAATACAGTATTGCAAAAAAGGCTGAAGCGTTACAATGTTGAAAAATGGGCGAACGATTTCCTGAATAGCATGGAAGAAGTACGGCAAAATGAACAGCTCTACAAAGGGAAACGACTTTCAGAAGCTACCAAAAACGCACTTTTGAAAGATGTCTGCAAATCCAAAAACCGTATTTTCTTCCTCGATTACGATGGAACACTTACCGGATTTGAAGACAATCCGAAACATGCAAAACCCGATGATGAACTATATAAATTGCTGGATGAACTTGCTAAAAATCCGAAAAACAGAGTTGTGCTCATCAGCGGCCGCGACAGAAATACTTTTGAGGAATGGTTTGGAGACCGGGATTACACGCTCATTGTTGAACATGGCGTTTGGGTTAAACCTGCAGGTGGCGAATGGCAGATGATTGAGCCACTGGACGATACCTGGAAAGAAAATATTTATTCGGCGCTCGAGTTTTATGTCGATCGCACACCGGGCTCATTTATCGAGGAAAAAAATTACAGCCTGGTTTGGCACTACCGTAAATCAGACCCCGAACTGGGGATGAACCGCGCCATTGAACTGAAAGACGAATTAAACAGCCTGGTTTCCAATCTCAACCTTGAGATACTGGAAGGCAATAAAGTAATTGAAATAAAAAACCGTGGAATCAATAAAGGACGGGCCGCACAAAAAGTATTGCATACCGAGCCTGCGGATGCCATAATTGCCATTGGCGACGACTGGACCGACGAATTCCTGTTTGCGGAACTGCCCGACGAAGCAGTTACAATTAAAGTAGGAATGGCTAAAACAGTTGCAGGGTATAAAGTTGAAAATTTTGTGGAAGTCCGCGATTTCCTTCAAAAACTGGCTTGCAACGGCGATTCCAAAAAATAAATCCGTGGTTTGATTCAAACAAGGGGTTGCAACACACAGCAGTTACCAAAGAAGTGTGATAGGTAACAAGTGGTTGCCCGGATGGATGCCTTTGGCACAACTCCTTGTTTTGTCAAATACCAATGTTCGTGAATTCCGGAATCTCCTTCAAAAAAGTATAATCACCTTTTTCATAATCGATGGCACACACAAAATGCTGCAACCCGTTTGAAATAACAACCAGCTTTACTTTTAAAGTCATGTTGTAACGCACGACCTGATCGAATGCCTTTTGGGTAATTTTTACACCCGGTGCTTTAAATTCAGCAATTAAAAAAGGCTGCCCGCTACGTTGGTAACCCACCAGATCGAACCTGAACAATTTATTGTTTAATGTAATTTGTTTTTCAACAGCCATTAACGACTGCGGATATTTTTTGTGCTGAACCAAAAACTGAATAAAATTTTGCCTCACCCACTCTTCAGGAGTCAGAAGTAGAAACTTTTTCCGTACAGAATCAAATATGAAGCGTTTATCGCCTTCGGTTTTAATTCTGAAATTAAATTGCGGCAGGTTCAGTTGTTGCATTTCAGTCTGCTTCTTCTTTTTAAAACAAATATTGTTTGACCAGCCGGAAAAATGTACTTTTGTACCGACCGGTTCCGTTGAACAAAATAAACCATTCTTCTGTAATTTTAACTAAATGAAGACAAAAAAAGATATTGTTGAAAACTGGTTGCCTCGTTATACAGGAAAACAACTGGAAGATTTTGGGGAGTATATTTTGCTCACCAATTTCATGAATTATATAGAAAAATTTGCACTGCGTTTTGAAGTACAAATAGAGGGCGGCGATAAAAATATGCCCAATGCAACCGCCGAAGGAATTACTATAATCAATTTTGGAATGGGCAGCCCCAACGCAGCAACCGTTATGGATTTACTGAGCGCCATAAATCCCAAAGGAGTGCTTTTTCTTGGAAAATGTGGCGGACTGAAAAAGAAAAACAAGCTGGGCGATTTAATTCTTCCGATTGCAGCCATCAGAAAAGAAGGAACTTCGGCCGATTACCTTCCTCCGGAAGTACCTGCACTGCCTGCGTTTAATATCCACCGGGCAGTTTCGCACATACTCCGAAATGCTGGTCGCGATTACTGGACAGGAGTGGTTTACTCTACCAACCGCCGGGTTTGGGAATTTGATCTTAAATTCAAAAAATACCTCGCCAAAACACGGGCAATGGCAATAGACATGGAAACCGCAACGCTTTTTACAGTTGGTTTTTCAAATAAAATACCCACCGGTGCACTTTTGCTGGTTTCGGATCAGCCCATGATTTCGGCCGGTGTAAAAACCAGTGAAAGCGACAAGCTAATCACGATGGAATACATCGAAATGCACATTCAGGCAGGCATCGATTCATTGCTGGAGATAAAAAACAACGGACTTTCAGTAAAACACTTAAGATTTTAAAATGGATTTTGAAGGAATTATCGAAAATCTAAAAAAGAAAATTTACTACCCCATTTACCTTTTGCAGGGAGAAGAACCTTATTTTATTGACCGGGTTTCAAATTACATCGAAAAAAATGTATTGACCGAGGCCGAAAAAGGGTTCAACCAGACCATTTTTTACGGAAAAGATTCAGAGCCGCAAAACATTGCCGAAAGCGCACTGCGTTTCCCGATGATGTCCGACAAACAGGTAATTATTGTAAAAGAAGCCCAGAGCCTTCGTAGAATTGAAGATTTGGAAAATTATGCTGAAAAACCGATGGCTTCTACCCTGCTGGTATTAAACTACAAATACAAAACACTGGATGCCCGCACCAAACTGGCCAAAGCCATCAAAAAAAACGGCGTAATTCTTACAACCAAAAAAATATATGAAAACCAAATTCCTGCCTGGATTGAAAAATATCTGAAAAAACGCGATTTCACAATTGCGCCGCAGGCAGCACAAATTTTAACAGCCTACCTCGGAAATGACCTTGGCAAGGTGGCCAACGAACTGAACAAACTGGTAATTGCCGTAAAAGACACCAACAAAATTACCCCGGAACACATTGAAAAAAACATAGGGCTAAGCAAAGATTACAACCTGTTTGAACTGCAGGATGCACTGGGCAGCAGAAATGTTTTCAAAGCCAACCAGATTATTCAGTACTTTGGCGCCAATCCGCAGGAACATCCAATTCAAAAAACAACCGCAACGCTGTTTTCTTATTATTCCAAAATATTTTCCTACCATTTTCTGAAAGATAAATCGGAAAGAAATGCTGTGGCCGAATTGGGCGGCCACCCGTTTTACATACGAAAGATTATGGCCGCATCGAAAAAATACAACCCGACAAAACTTTATGAAATAATTGGCATTTTACGCGAATACGACATGAAAAGTAAGGGAATGGGCGTTTCGGGATTAACAGAAAGCAGTGAATTGCAAAAAGAAATGATTTATAAAATATTACACTAATGATAATTACCTGGATAATAATCGGAATCACCGCGCTGGTTTCGTACCTGACCTTCCAAAATAGCGACATGATGGAAAAACTGCAGTTTAACGCTGCAAGAATCATCCATCAAAAACAATATTACAGACTGGTTTCGCATGCTTTTATCCATGTTAGCTGGTCGCATTTGGGAGTGAATATGCTGGTGCTTTATTTCTTTGGCCGGAATGTGGAAGTTCTTTTCCAGCATCTTTTTGGCAACCAGGGTGTGCTCTATTTTATTCTGCTCTATCTTGGCGGAATTTTAATTTCCAATGCGTGGAGCCTGATTAAGCATCAAAACGATTATTATTACAATGCAGTAGGTGCTTCGGGCGCTGTTTCAGCGGTGTTGTTTGCGCACATCTTCCTTCGGCCGATGGATATGCTTTACCTGTTTGCAATTCTTCCGATTCCGGGAATTGTATTTGCTGTAGGATACCTGATTTATTCCTACCAGATGGGCAAGAAAAAATCGGACAACGTAGCTCACGATGCCCATTTTCTCGGTGCAGTTTTCGGGTTTGTTTTCCCGCTGTTGCTGAGGCCGGGGTTATTCGATAATTTTATTACTCAGTTGTTCTCATTCCTGTAATATGGATTTCCTGATTTACAATGACGAAATAAAAAATAAAGAGGAAGTTAATCTCTCTCAGATACTGTATAATGAAACTTTTGGCCTGAAACACAAAATCTGGTACGGTTTCGGTGGAATTCCGCTTTTTGAAGAAAACATCCGTTTAATCGGGCGCCAGGCAGAAGCTTTAAATTTGCCGCTCCCACAACTGTTTCAAAATAAACGCGAGCTTTTCAGAATTACCAAAAGGATGCTGAACAAAAATAAATTTTACCGCTCCGGTTATATACATTTTCACATTTTCAGGGGAAGTCAAAATTCTGAAATGCTAATTACAAGCAGTGCTTTTCATGATTTTGAATTTCCGTTTTCAGAAGAAGGAAAACTGATTACCATTTCGCCGCAAAAAAAGCACAGTGAAAACAGTTTCAGTTCGTTCGGATTCTTTAATGAAATGCTTTGGGAAACTACTCTTTCGCAATTAAAAGGTTCGCATTTTCAAAATGCGGTTTTAACCAACGAAAAAGGAGCGGTGTGCGAATGTGCTTTTTCAAATATCTTTCTTATTAAAAGAAACGAACTTATTACGCCGTCGTTAAAAACAGGTTGTTTCAATGATGTTCTCCGACCGTATATTCAGGAAACCGCCCGGTTGTTAAAACTTAAAACTACAGAGTCAGATTCCATCCAACCCAATGATCTGAAAAATATGGACGAAATATTCCTGGCATCTGAACAGGCCGGTATTCAGTGGGTGCTGGGAGTTGAAAACAAAAGGTTTCTTCACCACCACTCCCGGCAAATTCACGATAAGTTAAATGAATTTTTAAAGGAAAAAGCGAGCCATTAATTCATGACCGGATTTTCGGGGAAATTTTCCCAAACTGTGTAACGTTGCCCCACTTTTTTCACAAAATCGCTCCACGATTCCTGACGCATTTCCCGCATTATGGTTTCCTGGTCAACATCATTCACCAACCACGAATCTTCTTTTAATTCCTGTTCAAGCTGACCGGCATCCCACCCGGAATACCCCACAAAAAAACGAATATCGTCAGGATTAACCGACTTGTTGATTACCATCTGTTTCAGCACCTCAAAATCGCCACCCCAGTATAAATCACCAAGCACATGAATGCTTCCCGGTAATTTATTGCCAAGTTTGTGAATAAAGTATATTGAATCGGTTGCCACCGGTCCGCCAAGGTAAACATCTACATCAAATTCAGGAAAACCGGGGAACACATCATGTATGGCAACATCCACTTTTTTGTTCAGAATAAAACCAACCGCTCCTTTTCCGCTATATGCCACCAGCAATATTACGGAACGGTTAAAGTAATTTCCGGGCAAAAAAGGTTCGGCAATCAATATGCGTCCCTTTTTTGGCTCCACATCATTCGTTTGAATTCTGAATATGTCTAAATTGTCATTCATATTTTCAAGCAATATAAGAAATTTCAACTACCATTCAAAGAGTTGAAAAAAGAGGCTACAAAAATTGTGCGATTTTTTCCCGATAAAATTCTATTCTTCTTCTACTACAATAAAAATATCTTCATCGGGTTTGGACATAAAATACTGTTCGCGGGCAAATTTTTCGAGTTGCTCTTTACCGGCATTTAAATCTTTTAACTTTTGTTTGTCGGAAGCAATTTTATCGATGTAATATTCTTTTTGCCGGATTAATTCCTCCAGGCGTTGTTTATTTTCCTGGTGGGCCAGAAAACTGTTTTCATCAAAAAAAACAAACCAGGCCAAAAACAATACTGTTGCAATAAAATATTTATTGCGCAGTATTTTGGTCCAGTGTCTTTTTGTCGATTCGTTTTCCATGATACTTGTTTGGGTCAAAATTAATACATTGCAGCAATAAATAAAAGGGACTGAAAAAAATCAGCCCCTTTTTTATAAACACTTCCTGGTTTATAGTTTATTTTTCGTCGGGCAAAAAGTTTGGATACATAAAACTTGTTGGCGGAACAAAGTTTTCTTTAATGCTGCGGATGGAAATCCAGCGAAGCATATTAAACAGGGTTCCTGCCTTGTCGTTTGTACCGGAACCGCGGGCTCCGCCAAATGGCTGCTGCCCTACAATTGCGCCGGTTGGTTTATCGTTGATGTAGAAATTACCGGCAGTATTTGCCAGCCGTTTTGTCATTTTTTCGATGTTGTACCGATCATTCGACCAGATAGCACCCGTCAATCCATAAATCGATGTTTTATCGAGAATATCGAGTGTTTCATCCATTTTCTCATCCTCATAGAGGTAAATGGTTATAACCGGGCCAAACAGCTCTTCTTCCATGGTAATGTAGTCCGACTTTTGGGCCAGTATCACAGTAGGTTCAATAAAATAACCTTCTGATTTATCACATTTTCCACCAAACACAACTTCAGCGTCTTTATCCTCTTTTGCCCGGTCGATGAAGCCTTTCAGCTTGTCGAACGAAGATTCATCGATAATGGCATTTACAAAATTGGTGAAATCTTCAACCGGTCCCATTTTTACTTTGGCAAGTTCTTCGCCCAGTTGCTTTTTTAGTTTTGGCCAGAGGCTTTTTGGAATATACGCACGCGATGCAGCCGAACATTTTTGTCCCTGGTATTCGTAAGCGCCACGAATAATGGCGGTTGCTAATTCCGGAATTCCAACTGTATTGTCTGTAAAAATGTAGTCTTTTCCACCGGTTTCGCCCACAATGCGCGGGTAAGTTTTGTATTTGTAGATGTTTTCACCAATGGTTTTCCAAATGTTCTGAAACACTTCGGTAGAACCGGTAAAGTGAATTCCGGCAAAATCAGTATGCGTTAAAACAACATCGGCAACCACCGGACCCGATGCATAAACCAGGTTGATAACTCCGTCGGGAACCCCGGCTTCGCGGAAAATATCCATCACAACCCCTGCTGAATAAATGGCAGTTTTCGATGGTTTCCAAACAACCACGTTGCCCATCATTGCGGGCGCAGCCGGAAGGTTTCCGGCAATGGCGGTAAAGTTGAACGGCGTGAGGGCAAAAACAAATCCCTCGAGCGGACGGAATTCGTTGTAGTTCCAGACTCCTTTTGCTGAATTTGGCTGCATTTTATAAATATCGGTCATGGCTTTTACACCAAACCGTAAAAAATCAGCAAGTTCGCATGCAGCCTCAATTTCGGCCTGGTACACATTTTTCGATTGCCCCAACATGGTAGCTGCATTGATTTTTGCCCGGTAGGGGCCTGAAATCAAATCGGCTGCTTTTAAAAATATGGAAGCGCGGTGTTGCCACGACATGCCGGCCCATTTTTCACGCGCCTCGAGCGTGGCATCGATTGCCATTTCAACATGGCTCGAATCGCCCTGGTTGTAATGCCCGAGTGTATGTTTTATATCATGCGGCGGGGCCATGCGCACTTTCCGGTCGGTAAAAACATCTTGTCCGCCAATTACCATAGGCAGTTCAATTTCTATCGAGCGCAGTTCTTTCAGCATTGCCTGTACCTCTTCCCTTTCGGGGCTGCCAGGTGCATAACTTTTTACCGGTTCATTCTTCGCATCCGGTACATTGAAAAATCCTTTTGACATACGATTATTGTTTTTAATATTATGTTTTTATTTTTATACAAAATTACGGAATCGGGCAGAGCAAAATCATAACAAAAATCAGGGAGTAATAATTTCAATAGTTAATAAACAGTTGAAAATAAAAAAAGTACCTTATCAGTGAGCAAAAACAAAACAAAAGTCATCTTTTTGAATTCGAAATTGATTTGAACTTTGTATCTTGAATTTTTAATAAAATAATGAATGGATTAAAGTCATTATACCTATTTTTACGGCGTTGAGCAAACCTTTATACCATATCATTACTGAAAAGTTGTGGGCTGAAAACCCGCAAACTGAAAAAAAACGGCTTTTTGAATTGCTGGTTGTTTTTTCAATTGTTCAGTTAGCTGCGCTGGTTCATTTAGTTTTCAACCTTTTTCAAACCGAAGTAAATTCATGTTTGATGTGCGACGCAGCCATGACTTTGTTTGCTTTTCTGGCAATTACCTGTGTCATAAAAAACAGGCTAAACTGTGCACTTAATACGCTTTTTGCGGTGCCGGTACTTATTTATGGGTATTACATTTCTGATTTTTACGATCATGCTCCATTAACAGAAACAATGTATCAGACGTTGTGGTGGTTGCTGGGTGGCACCCTGTTTTTATTCTATTTTGCTGAATCCGATTCAAAATTGTTCCTGTACTCTATACTTTCAGTTTTTACACTCGGTTTTCATTTACTGAAAGCCAACCTGCTGCTGGGACCGGTTTTTCCGCAGGGGCAAATTATTGCACACCCGATTGTAATGTACCTGCTGATTTTTTCGGGACTTTTCCTGATTCGGACTAAATACCGGAAAATAAATGAAAAAATTACCGGGAAACTGCAAACTACCCGGCAGGGAATTTCCAAAGTAATACAAAATACCGGTTTTTCGGTGGCCGAAATCAGGGCCGAACGCGATGAAGAAGGAAACATTGAATACCTTTGGTTCGAAAAGGTAAACAATGCTTTTGAGGCCGCATTTAAAATTAATTTACACGAAGTAAAAAACCAGGAAGCCAACTACATTTTCGACCTGATTTTTCACAACGATCATTTCGATTTAAATAAAATTTTGCTTTTCGATAACAATAAAACCCATGAATTTCATTCAAAAAAACTGGAAAGCTGGTATAAAATCCATTTGCTGAAACCAGAATATAACAAGTTTTTCGTCATTTTTGAAAACATTACAAAAGCAAAGAAAAAAATTGCCGATCTCGAAAACAGCCGGCGCAGGTATAAAGTATTGCTTGAAGCAATCCCCGATATGTTTTTTGTGATTGGAAAAGACGGAACCTACGAAGATTTTGTGATAAAAGAGAGCGACCTTTTTAAAATGGAAGATGTCAATATTGTTGGAAGCACCATTTACGATGTTGGATTTCCGAAAAACATGGCACAAAAAATTTATTCCTGCATACAAAACAGCCTGAAAAACAACACACTCGAAACAATCGAATATTCGTTAAACACACCAAACGGAACATACCTGTATGAAATGCGGCTGGCCAAACTGAATGCCAACTCTGTAATTTCGGTGGCCCGCGATATCACCCGGCGGAAAAATGCAGAATTCAGCCTTGAAAAAGCCCGGAAAAAGGCAGAGGAATCGGACCGTTTAAAATCGGCTTTCCTGGCAAATCTTTCGCACGAAATCCGTACACCGCTCAATATTATTACCAATTTCACCCGGATGCTCACCGACAGCGACCTCGGCAACACCGAACGCATCGAACTTTCGGATGCTATTTCGCAAAACGGCACCCAATTGCTGAATATGATTGACAATACCATTCACCTGTCGAAAATTGAAACCGATTCAGTGGATATGCATAACAGTTTTTGCAAAGTGAACACCTTGCTTCGGGATATTTACAACCGCGCAAGAACTTTGGTTCCGGATGCCAGGCCGGTAAAACTCCATCTCGATCTGGATGTTCCGAATCCTGCATTTGGTTTTGTAACCGATACAAATCTTCTGGGAGAAACCTTGCTTATACTGGTTGATAATGCCATAAAATACACGCAAAAAGGAGAAATTCACCTTAGATATGAAATGCAGCGGAATGAAGCTGTTAAGTTTTCAGTTTCCGATACCGGCATTGGTATTCCGCAGGAAGAAACTGAAAATATATTCAGCCGCTTTTACCGCGTAAAAAATGAAATCAACGACATTACTTCCGGCTCGGGAGTCGGGCTGCCCATTGCACAGCATTACGTGCAGCTTTTGGGCGGAGAACTTCAGTTGGAAACAACCCCGGGCAAAGGAACAACATTCAGCTTTTCACTGCCTTTTAAAGAAGGCGAAGGCTATCTGAAAATTGTGAGTTGAAATTAAAAGGATTTCAATTTTATCTTTAGTTTTGAACTAAACTAACAGCAGCAAACTATCGAATGAAGAGCCTTAAAAATCCATTACAGTTTTGATGACCCTCGAAGGATATATCGTAATTGGCGTAATTGTGCTGACTATTATTGCGCTTGCAAAAGAATTAATGCGCCCGGGACTTGTATTTTTTTCGGCCGCAGTAATTTTAATGGCTTCCGGAATTATCAACAACGAAGAATTTCTTGCCGGATTTTCCAATAAAGGGATGATTACTATTGGGGTGCTGTTCATCGTAAGCGAAGGAGTCAGGCAATCGGGTGTTTTAAACCGCCTGGCACAAACCTATCTCCCACGAAAAAGGGGTAAAATGGTTTTCTTATTGCCGCGTATTATGTTGCCGGTTTCTGTTTTGTCTGGTTTTTTGAATAACACGCCGGTTGTAATAATTTTTGCCCCCATCATCAAAAAATGGGCTGAAAATTTAAATTTCTCTTCAAAAAAATTTCTGATTCCGCTTTCATACGCTACCATTCTTGGAGGAATGTGTACTTTGATCGGAACCTCCACCAATCTTGTGGTGCACGGTTTAATTCTTCAAAATGGCTACGAAGGCTTCAGTATGTTCGAGCTGGGAAAAATTGGTGGGTTTATCGCCATTCTGGGTACTATTTATATGTCGGTTGCAGGCAATAAATTTCTGCCCGGCGAAAGAATAAAATTCAAATCAAAAAGTTCCATCGATTTAAAAGATTACCATTACGACATTATCATCCCGGAAGGAAGCAATTACATTGGCCGTGAAATTAAAAACGGCAGGCTGCGCGAACTAAAAAAACTGGTAATCAGATGCATTAACCGAAACGGCGATAGCATCGATGCAAAAAAAGGCACATTCAAACTGCAGGCAAACGACACGTTAATGGTATCCGGAAAATCAGACCGGCTCAACTATATCCTGTCAAACGACAATATCAGGCTAAAAGGAATCGACCTGATAAAAAATGTACCCAAAAAGCAACTCAAACAGTATGAGGCAGTAATTTCGCCACGCTTTCCGGGTGTTGGGAAAACCATTCCTGAATTCAATTTTTATGAACACTACCAGGCGGTTGTAATGGCTATTCACCGAAACGGTGAACGAATTACTTCGAACCTTGACAAACTCAAATTGAAAACAGGCGATAACCTGGTGCTTCTTACAACCGACAAATTCATAGAAAACTGGGGAGAATCAAAAATATTTTACCTCACTTCCTATATCCGCGATTACAAGCAGACAGGGAGTTTCTGGAAAAAATGGCTGGCACTTATTATTCTGGTACTAATGATTGTGGGGGCTACAATCGGTCAACATATCCATTCGCCGGCAGGCATCACATTCGATATGTTTTTCTTTGCAGCACTGGCGGCAATTCTTTTAATTTGGTTAAAAATTATGCCGCATCAGAAATACACAAAAGCCGTTAGCTGGGATGTATTAATAACCATTGCCTGTGCTTTTGCAATTAGCAAAGCAATGCAAAATTCAGGTGCTGCTGAATCGCTTGCGCGGACAACGATTAATTTTGCACGGGCTTTTGGCCCCCTTGGTGTGCTGGCGGCCCTTTATATTCTTACCACTGTTTTTACTGAAATTATTACCAACAATGCGGCGGCGGCACTGGTTTTTCCCATCGCACTGGCAGCAGCCCAGCAAATGGGAATCGACCCGAAACCATTTTTTGTGGCCATTGCCGTTGCGGCTTCAGCCAGCTTTTCTACACCAATTGGTTACCAGACCAACCTTATTGTGCAAGCCATTGGCAACTATAAATTTACCGATTATCTTAAAATCGGGCTTCCGCTGAACCTGCTGGCATTTATTCTTTCGCTGCTTTTAATTCCCTATTTTTGGAGTTTTTAAAATAATGGCTTCTAATGGTAAACCCCGGTCCAAAGTGATGTTAAAAAAAAAATGATCAGGTTAAATTGTAAAAAAGAATAAGTCTTAAATTATTTGAATAATAGCTCTTCCGAAAGTGGACAGAATCAGCATGGTTACCTATTTTTTTGTTTAATGTTAACCCAATGTTATTCGCCTTTTAAAAGAATTAAGTATATATTAATTATTTCATTTATACTTAATCGGGGTGAAGTATTACTTTAATAATTAATTTTGAAAAGATACTTTCGCCATCGAAAAACAGTCTGATAAAAAAATTTAGCCAGCTATTTAAATTTAAAATAAAGAAAATGGTTATGAATAAGTTACTAAAAACCCTTGCAGAGAAGAATATCCAACTGCCTGAAAATGTTTATGATATATTGGCAAATTGCAAAAGCATTGCTGTTTTCGATACAACTGAAGAACTTGCAGATGCATCTACAAACGGGAAAGAAAACGACGAGTTTGAAGTAAAATATGATGTGCCCGGAATCGGGGAATATACCGAAGCCATTGTACACCGGGTAAAAAACGGAATTTCGGCAAATTATACCGAACCCTACATGCGGCGGCGCGACCCGGGAACCATGTCGATTGCAGATAACCTGCCCACCGATAAAAAAAGGTTCAATGAAAAATACGACTTTGAATTTTCCTCCATCCAGTCAGAGACTTATGAATGGTTGAAAAACCAGGATTTAGCCTGTTTCTTTTATTTTGCCGGAAGGGAAAATGTAGGTTCTACAGGAATTGCAATTGCCCCGGCCAATGCTGCTTTTTTTGCAATGGGACTTTCAATGTTACAACAAATTGTAGCGCCGGCTGACCTTGAAAAAAATACCGAATTAAAATCGGTAATCTTTGTAGCCCCGGTTTTCAGGCACACTCATTTTAACGGAAAACAGGTGGTTGTACATAACCGTACCGAAAAAGTTCACGAGCTTTATTCATACAATCTTTACCCGGGCCCAAGTGCAAAAAAAGGCCTGTACGGAGTATTGCTCACCGAGGGCGAAAAAGATGGCTGGCTTACAGCACACTGCTCGGCAGTGCAGTCAGTAAGTCCGTACGACAACGTAAAAACTTTTATGCACGAAGGAGCCAGCGGAGGCGGCAAAAGTGAATTGCACCAGCACATTCTCAGGGAAGCCGACGGGCGTGTTCTTATAGGCCGAAACCAGGTTTCAGGGGAAGAACGTTTTATCAGCATTCCACGGTTCTGTTCTTTCAGATCAGTTGCCGACGATATGGCATTTTGTCCTCCTTCAATTCAGAAAAACAACGGAAAACTTGAAATTCTCGATGCTGAAAATGCATGGTTTGTAAGAGTTGACAGTGTAAAAGAATATGGCGACGATCCGCACCTTGAAAAAGCGACCATTAACGCGAAAGAACAATTGCTGTTTCTGAATATAGATACAGTGCCTCGTTCAACTGCACTTATTTGGGATCATATTGAAGATGAACCCGGAAAACCGTGCCCAAACCCACGAGTTATATTACCACGAAATAACATTCAAAATATTGTAAATGAACCCGTTTCGGTAGATGTCAGAAGTTTTGGATTAAGAACCCCGGTTTGCAGCAAAGAGGAACCCTCTTACGGAATTGTTGGCTTGTTCCACATTTTGCCACCGGCACTGGCGTGGTTGTGGCGGCTTGTATCGCCCCGCGGACATAACAATCCAAGTATTGTAGGAACGGGAGCAATGGAAAGTGAAGGCGTTGGTTCTTACTGGCCGTTTGCAACCGGAAAACGGGTAACACATGCAAACATGCTGCTCGACCAGATAATTAAAACCCCTCGGACTACCTTTACATTGGTACCAAACCAAAATATTGGTGTGTGGAACGTGGGATTCAAACCACAGTTGCTGATGCGTGAATACCTAACCCGTCGTGGCGTGGCAAAACTCAGGGATGACCAGTACCAACCGGCAAGATGCAATTTACTGGGATATGAATTGAACTACCTCACAATTGAAAGTTCAAAAATCCCGACCCGTTTCCTGAAAGTTTACAACCAGCTTGAAGTGGGAACCGAAGGATACGATGCCGGAGCAGAGATTTTGCAGGAATTCTTCCGCAATGAACTGCAAAAATTCAGGAATGAAGATTTGTATAAAACAGGAAAAAGAATTATCGATGCCTGTTTATCGAATGCAACCATCGAAGAGTACAACCAAATTGTTCCGATGAGTTACCAGTATTCATTCAATCAGATTGAAGATTACGAGGAAAGTAACATCTACCAGGAATTTGAAAAATAAAACAATAACGGCCGGTTTCAGATTTTGATACCGGCCGTTTATTGGTTATCTTTTCGCAATGACGTTTGAAGAAAACATAACAAAGGCAGCCCGGATAATTAAAGACGGCGGAATTGTAGCATTTCCTACTGAAACGGTTTATGGTTTGGGTGCCGGTGTTTTCAATACAGAGGCCATTGAAAAAATTTTCAGGATCAAGGAAAGGCCGTTTTTCGATCCGCTGATTGTACACATCAGCGATATTGAGCAGTTGCACCTGCTGGTTAAAAAGGTAGATGAAAACCTGCTGAAACTGGCTGAAAAATTCTGGCCGGGTCCGCTTACAATTGTAACCGAAAAAAAAGAAAGCGTATCCGATCTGGTTACTGCCAACCTGCCGACTGTTGCCGTCAGAATGCCCAATCACCGGGCAGCACTCGAGCTCATAAAAAAAGCAGGTACTCCAATTGCAGCGCCAAGTGCCAATAAATTCGGGAAACTAAGTCCTACAAACGCCCGGCATGTGCTGAAACAATTAAAAAATATTGATTTTATTATCGACGACGGGAATACCAGTGTGGGGATTGAATCTACTGTAATATCACTTGGCAGCGAAGGTTTTAAAATATTAAGGCCGGGCGCAATTACAATGCAGGAACTCTCTGCTGTAATTCCATACTTTGATTCTGATTTTTCAACACATAACAAGGGACTGCAATCCCCAGGGCTTTTAAAATCGCATTACAGTCCCGGGATTCCATTATACATATTGGGAGAACACCAGGTAAATACCTCCGGTAAAAAAATCGGACTTTTAACATTCGGTGCGAAAAAAGAAAAAAATCCTGATTTTGTGACCGTAAATTTGTCTGCATCCGGAAACCTTAACGAAGCCGCAACCAATCTTTACAATGCACTTCACAAGCTGGAAGAATCAGGTGTTGATCTGATTCTGGCAGAACCTTTGCCGGAAACCGGAATTGGAATAGCAATTATGGATCGGTTACGAAAAGCAGCCGCGAAAAACGATAAGGTTGCTGATATTTAAGAATAAAAAACAGGATTAGGTAATTTTCAGCCTTAAATACAAATTCGTCCGGGTTACTACTTTTATGAATTGTATTATATTTGCCTTTTTCCAACCGGAATTTTTCCGAAAAAAATGATACAGTTGAAAAGTGAATTATGCATTTTCGCTTTCACCTAAATAAAAGATTATAATCAAATTTATGAAGGAATACAGTTTATCCAACCTGCGGGAGCTCGAGGCGGAAGCCATCCACATAATTCGCGAAGTAGCGGCAGAATTTGAAAACCCGGTGATGCTCTACTCCATCGGAAAAGACTCATCGGTAATGGTTCGCCTGGCCGAGAAAGCATTTTATCCGGGGAAAGTACCATTCCCGCTAATGCACATCGATTCGAAATGGAAATTCAAAGAAATGATTGAATTCCGCGACAGTTATGCCAAAGAAAAAGGCTGGGATTTAATAGTAAATTCCAACTGGGAAGGTTTTAAAAAAGGCGTCGGTCCGTTTACTCACGGAAGTAAAGTGCATACTGATATTATGAAAACCCAGGCGCTGCTCGAGGGTTTAACAAAATACAAATTCGATGCGGCATTCGGTGGTGCCCGCCGCGACGAGGAAAAATCGCGCGCCAAGGAACGTATCTTTTCGTTCCGCGACCGTTTTCACCAGTGGGACCCAAAAAACCAGCGGCCTGAACTCTGGAACATCTACAACGCACGGGTTCACAAAGGTGAATCTATCCGGGTTTTCCCGCTGAGCAACTGGACTGAACTCGACATCTGGCAGTATATTCGTTTGGAAGAAATTCCTATTGTTCCGCTCTATTTTGCCAAAGAACGCCCGATTGTCGACATGGACGGCAACCTGATTATGGTAGATGATGAACGCATGCCAAAGGAACTGGCAGAAAAAGCAAAACCACGAAAAGTACGTTTCCGTACACTGGGCTGCTACCCACTTACCGGCGCAGTAGAATCGGAAGCCGATACCATTGAAAAAATCGTGGAAGAGATGATGACCGTTACCGTTTCTGAACGTACCACCCGCGTTATAGATTTCGACCAGGATGCGAGCATGGAACAGAAAAAAAGGGAAGGGTATTTTTAATCATCCCGTAGTTAATGGTCTTTTAAAGATAAAGTAATCATATGGAGCATGGTGAAATTGTCATTTACAAAGCTTTTGACAATCCTGACTTTCAAATTGAAGTAAGGGTTGAAAAAGATACGGTTTGGCTTAACAGACATCAAATGGCAAAATTGTTCAACAGGGATATTAAAACTATTGGCAAACACATTGCAAATGCATTAAAGGAAGAATTGCAATCCATTCCAGTTGTCGCAAAATTTGCGACAACTGCAGCCGATGGGAAAATCTACCAGGTTGAATATTATAACCTCGACATGATAATTTCAATAGGTTACAGAGTCAAATCAGAAAGAGGCGTTCAGTTCAGAATTTGGGCAAATAAAGTATTGAAAGATTATCTTCTGAGAGGCTATACAGTGAATCAACGTATTGACAGAATTGAAAATGATGTCTCTTTATTAAAAAGAAAAGTCAATGAATTTGATTTTCATGTAAAAACAAACCTGCCTCCCAACGAATGAATTAATTAACAACAGCAATAAATAACAAAAACAATATGACAGCAACACCAAATCTTGACATAAAAGAATTTCTCGACCAGGACCAGAAAAAAGACTTGTTACGCCTGTTAACCGCCGGTAGTGTCGACGATGGCAAATCAACGCTCATCGGACGGCTGATGTTCGACAGTAAAATGCTGTACGAAGACCAACTCTCGGCCCTGGAGCGCGACAGCAAACGTGTGGGCCATGCCGGCGAAGACATCGATTATGCGCTGCTGCTCGACGGCCTGAAAGCCGAACGCGAGCAGGGAATTACCATCGACGTGGCGTACCGTTACTTTTCAACGGCCAAACGGAAATTCATTATTGCCGATACGCCGGGACACGAACAGTACACCCGCAACATGATTACCGGCGGTTCCACGGCCAACCTGGCCATCATCCTCATCGATGCTACCAAAGGGGTGATTACACAGACAAGGCGTCATACATTTTTGGTTTCGCTGCTGGGAATCCAGCATGTGGTGCTGGCTGTTAACAAAATGGATTTGGTGGATTTCAGCCAGAAAATATTCGACGATATTTGTGCCGACTACAAAGAATTTATCACCCAACTCAACATTCCCGATGTGAACTTCATTCCGCTTTCAGCACTTAAAGGCGACAATGTGGTAGATATTTCCGACAAAATGCCCTGGTACCACGGCAAAAGCATGCTCGAATTCCTGGAAAATGTGCATGTAACCAGCGATCGAAATTACGACGATTTCCGTTTTCCGGTACAATATGTTCTTCGCCCCGACCTGGATTTTCGCGGGTTTTCCGGCAGAATCGCTTCCGGAATCATCCGCCCCGGAGATACGGTTATGGCGCTGCCTTCGCGCAAAACTTCAAAAGTAAAAGCCATTCCCACTTATGACGGAAACCTCGAAAAAGCTTTTCCGCCGCAGTCGGTAACACTTGAACTGGAAGATGAAATTGATATTTCACGTGGAGAAATGCTGGTGACGCCTGACAACCTGCCCCGCATGGAACGCCATTTTGAGGCCATGCTGGTATGGATGGACGAAGAAGCGATGGACAGTTCCACCCAGTTTTTCATGAAGCATAATACCAACACCACACGGGCACGCATCGATATACTGCGGTACAAAGTGGATGTAAATACACTGGAAAAATCGAAGGTGGATAAGCTGGAACTCAATGAAATTGGGCGGGCAGTTTTTACTACGGCCAAAACACTGTTTTTCGATCCGTACAAAAAAAACAAAAACACAGGGGCATTTATTCTCATTCATCCGGTTACGAATAATACGGTGGCGGTGGGAATGATTATCGACAAGATGAGCTCCGATGAGCTGCCCTCCCGGATTACCGATATTGAAAAAGAGAAAATTCACAGCGGAATCGGCTTGATTGATGAAAAGGAATATCAAAAACGGTACAATCAGAAAGGCGAAACAATTTGGATTACCGGCCTGCATGGTTCGGGTAAAAACCTGCTGGCATTTTCGCTCGAAAAACGGCTGTTTCAGCTCGGAGCTACCGTTGTTCTGCTCGATGGGAGCACCATCCGGTCAGGACTTTCGCGCGAACTGGATTTTTCATCAGCCGACCGTGCCGAGCACCTGCGGCGCGTGGCTCACATCGCCAAAATCCTGAACGACCAGGGCATTATTACTATCTGCTCGTTTATTTCACCGGACGAAGATATCCGGAACCAATGTGCGCAAATAATCGGAAACGAAAGGTTCCATCTCGTTCACATGGATGCAAGTCTGGAATATTGCAAAAACAACAAGCCAAAACTCTTTCAGTTAGCTGAAAAGGGCGATCTGAGGCACATGCCAGGCGTCGATGAAAAATTTGAAGCGCCGGAAAATGCAGTATTGACTTTAAATCCTGAAGGGGATGGCCGGAACACTGAACGAATTGTTGAATATTTGTCAGAAAACAAGGTTTTTCCGTTGCATTAGTATAACTACAACAAAATACCGCAGAGACGCACAATTGTGCGTTTCTGCCATTAAATAATATTTCATTTATCATGAAAATTCTGGTCACCGGTTCAGCAGGTTTTATCGGATTCCACCTGGTTCAAAAGTTACTTGATAAAGGTGCTGAAGTTATTGGCATCGACAACATTAACGATTATTACGATCCGGAACTAAAATTTTCAAGGTTAAAAGAAGCCGGAATTTCACGAAAAGCTGAAACCCGGCATCAGCCGGTCAGAAGCGAAAAAAATCCGAACTACACTTTCATAAGAATGAACCTGGAAGACCGTGCAGAAATGGAACGGCTTTTCGAAACTGAAAAATTTGATGTCGTTTGCAATCTTGCCGCGCAGGCAGGTGTGCGTTACAGCATCGAAAATCCGCATGCTTATATCAACAGCAACATTGTCGGTTTTCTGAACATTCTGGAAGGCTGCCGCCATAACCAGGTAAAGCACCTTGTTTATGCCAGTTCGTCGAGCGTTTACGGGAACAACAAAAAAATGCCGCTTTCAACCGATGACCCGGTGGACAATCCTGTCAGCCTTTATGCTGCTACCAAGAAAAGCAACGAACTGATGGCGCATACTTACAGTCATTTGTACAGCATTCCGAGCACCGGGCTGCGGTTCTTCACAGTTTACGGCCCGTGGGGCAGGCCCGATATGGCTTACTTTCTTTTTACAAAAGCGATTCTCGGAAACAAACCGATAAAAATTTTTAACCACGGCGATTTGTACCGCGACTTCACCTATATCGATGACATTGTGGAAGGAGTTTTAAAAGTGATTGACGGAGCGCCATCCCAAACTCCGCCTTACAAAGTTTACAACATCGGCAACTCCGAACCGGTAAAACTGATGGATTTTATCGAAACCATCGAAAAAGCCTGGGGGAAAAAGGCGCTTAAAGAATACCATGACATGCAACCCGGCGATGTGTATAAAACCTATGCCGACGTGAGCGAATTGAAAAAAGATTTTGGATATGCACCAAAAACATCGGTTGCAGAAGGTATTGGAGAGTTTGTGAAATGGTACAAATCTTTTTACAAATAATGCCGGAGTCCCTCATCAAATAATTCACACAAGGAAGTTTTCACGGAAATCTCAAAAAAACAAAACCCGAACCGGAAAAAATTCCAATTCAGGTTAAATTTTAAAAGGCAGACCTGTAAGCCGGGTTCTGTACCCTGACCTCATCAGAGATGAGTATCAGGACCTTTATCATTTATCTTGTCCCGCCATTGCTGGCGGGATCCTTGCAGCCTACCCCTCCTGACTTCCGATGTGCATCCGGAAACGAAACGGGCAATTTCGTTAATCAGCAACAGCTTCTCAATCAGGATATATTTGGCTTTGCAACCCGTGAGGCGTACGGCTGACCATGTCGCCATGATCACCGGTGGGCTCTTACCCCACCTTTTCACCCTTGTCCGCCAGCCGGCGGACGGTTCTTTTCTGCTACACTGCTATCCCCTTTCGGAGATCTCCCTGTTAAGGAGCACGGTGCCCTTTGTTGCCCGGACTTTCCTTCCTCCGTCATCCGACGGAGAACGATAAAGCAGTCTGCCGGTGCAAAAATAACAAAAACAATTCCAAAAAATAATACAGCCCCAAAGTTCCATTGTTTCATCTTTTAAAACCCGCCAGTAATAAGTATTTTGAAATATTCAGGTTCGAAAATTATTGTTACTGCCGTTCGAATTTACCAATCTGTTTAACAGAAGTAAACGATGATTCTATGCTACATTATTAGTGTCTGGTTTGTTTAACTTTCGACCTGTAATGAACAATATTCTAATATGAAAGTTAAAATAGAATATCAAACGGATGAAATCAGTTCATTCATTTTAAATTTATTTAAACTCAATTAACTTTGCATCGAATTTCATAAAAAAATAGTATGAGTCATAATTTACTCAAGGGAAAAAGAGGGGTCATTTTTGGTGCCCTGAATCCCGATTCCATTGCATGGAAAGTGGCTGAAAAAGCCCATGAAGAAGGAGCATCAGTAATTTTAACCAATACACCGGTTGCCCTGCGTATGGGGGAAACAAAAAAACTGGCGGAAAAACTGAACACCGAAGTTATTGGTGCGGATGCAACCAGCGTAGATGATTTGAATAATCTTTTTACTAAATCCATAGATATTCTGGGTGGAAAAATCGATTTTGTGCTTCACTCAATCGGGATGTCTCCAAATGTCAGAAAAGAAAGGCATTACAGCGATTTAGACTATAACTACCTCGAAAAAACGCTGGATATTTCCGCGGTATCTTTTCATAAACTTTTGCAAACAGCGCGTAAGCTGGATGCGATAAACGAGTGGGGATCGGTGGTTGCACTTTCTTATGTAGCAGCCCAGCGAACATTTTTTGGGTACAACGACATGGCCGATGCCAAAGCACTGCTCGAATCGATAGGCCGGAGTTTTGGCTACATTTACGGCCGTGAGCGGAATGTACGCATCAACACTATTTCGCAGTCGCCTACAAAAACCACCGCCGGAAGCGGTGTGAAAGGTTTCGACCGTTTGCTCGACTTTGCCGATCGTATGTCGCCTCTCGGAAATGCCACTGCCGACGATTGCGCCGACTACTGCATTACCCTTTTCTCCGATTTAACGAGAAGGGTGACCATGCAAAATCTGTTTAACGACGGTGGATTTTCGAGCATGGGAATGAGCCTGCGTGCACTTCAGCAATATGAAAAAGGATTGCATGAAGACTGCGAATGCGGGCCTGCTGCCGACGAGCATCTATACGATTAAAAAATTATTCCACAAAATGAAAAAGAGGCTGCCCGGTAAATTTCGGACAGCCTCTTTTTCTTTATCACTCCTGTAAAAATAATCTGCTATTTCTTCTTAAAACTGATTTCAGGTTCATATTTTTTATCGAGAATGGCTGAAATATCGCCAATAGAAATAAACGGATTGTTGGTAACTTCATCCTCCGGAACTTCGAACCGCAACCTCGGGTCAGCGTATGAAACAGCTTCTCCGGCCAAATCTATGTGATTCGGTCCGCGCACATGCGTGGCCTGAAAACGCTTCATGGCGAGGTAAGCTTTCCCTTCTCCCCAAAATTCAATCCGAATCTGGAAATAAATTTCATCCAGCAAATCCTGTCCGGTTAAAGCGAGAATTCGTTCCTCAGCCTCCGGATTACGCTCCTTTACCAAATCCCAAAGTGCAGCAGCAGCTTCTGCATCGTTTCCGTTGCGGGCCAGTGCTTCTGCCTTTACCAGGTACATTTCGGCTACCCGCATATACACCAAATCGTTGGTCCAGGTGCGGTCGCCTAAAACAGTCCTTCCTGAATCCCAGAATTTCCATACCGGCAATAAATCTCCGTTGCCGAATGCATTGGCAAACTGGTTTTTTCTGACATCGGTTTCAGGAATGCGGTTCCACAAATTGATGTCGATTGCTTTGTAATCGCCCACCCCGGCATAACTGAAAGTAAAAATATCCATGTGGCCCCAAAA